>CAZXDF010000339.1:0-19131 GCA_964639345.1 uncultured candidatus Brocadiaceae bacterium
GGTTCCTACTGATCGACCCGTTCTACATCTGCGCCCAGGACTCGCCCGACCCCGCGCGCCGGCAGGTGCTCGATCTGCTGACGGACTACATCGGGGCCGTGCACGAGATGAGCCGGAAGTACGAGACGCGCCTGGTGTCGACCCACGAGATGTTCAAGAGGCTCCTGGAGAGCCACGACGCGGCGACGTTCTCGAGCCCGTTCACCCCCTCCTCACCGGGCATCTTGCCATCGCCGAATGGGTCTACGAGGCCCTCAGCACGTAGGCGGCCGGCCGCGCTCGGCTATTGCTCCTCGGGCTGCGGTGGCGCTTCGGATTCGCTATCGTCTTCCTCGCCTTCCTCGCCGTTTTCGGGCAGGACGCGGGCGATGCCGGTGACGCGGTCGCCTTCGCCGAGGCCCACCAGGCGCACGCCCTGGGTGTTGCGGCCGGTCGAGCGGACCGATGATACGGGGATGCGCACCATCATGCCGCCCTGGCTCATGATCATCACGTCGTCGTCCTCCCGAACGGCCAGCGCAGCGACGACCTTGCCGTTTCGCGCGGTGGTCTTGATGTCGATGAGCCCCTGGCCGCCGCGCCGCTGGAGGGTGTAGAGGCCGAAGCTCGTGCGCTTGCCGTAACCCCGTTCGCACACGGTCAGGAACTCCGCGTCCTCGGTCACCTGCGCCATGTCCACGACGCTGTCCCCACGGGCGAGTCGGATGCCCCGGACCCCCGCGGCCCCGCGGCCCATCGCGCGCACGTCGGACTCATGGAACCGGATGCTCATCCCCCCCTGCGTGGCCAGGACGACCTCCTGCTCGCCGTCGGTCCTGCACACGCCCACCAGCCGGTCGCCCTCGGGCAGGTCGATGGCGATGATGCCGCCCGCGCCGCGTTTGCCGAAGGCGTCAAGCGCCGTCTTCTTCACCGTGCCCCTTGCCGTGGCCAGGAGCAGGTAGAAGTCCTTCTCGAACTCCTTGACGGGGATGAACTCCGTGATCCGTTCGCCCTTCCCGAACGCCACCATGTTCACCAGGGCCCGCCCCTTCGAGGTGCGGCTCATCTCGGGAATCTCGAATACCCTCAGCCAGTAGACGAGGCCCCGGGTGGTGAAGAGCATGATGTAGTCGTGCGTGGACGCGACGAACACGTGCCCGACCAGGTCCTCTTCCTTCAGGTCCGCGCCGATCACGCCCTTGCCGCCCCGGCCCTGCGAGCGGAAGGCCCCCAGCGGAATGCGCTTGACGTAGCCGCTGTGGCTGATCGTGACGACGACGTCCTCGACGGGGATCAGGTCCATGCGCGCGATGTCCTCGGCGGCGGCGGTGATCGTGGTGCGGCGCTCGTCGCCGTACTTCTCGCGCATCTCGTAGAGATCCTCGCGGATGATGTCGAGCACCAGGGCCTTGTCGGCGAGGATCTGGCGGTAGTCGCGGATCTTCTCCATCAACTCGCCGTGTTCCTGCTCGACCTTCAACTGCTCGAGCCCCACGAGGCTCTGGAGCCGCATGGCGAGGATGGCGTCGGCCTGCGGCCGGGTCAGGTCGAAGCTCTCCATCAGGCGCGCGCGGGCCTCGTCGGTCGCCTGGCTGGAGCGGATGATCTTGATGACCTCATCCAGGTTCACCAGGGCGATCCGAAGGCCCTCGAGCACGTGCGCGCGCTCCTCCGCACGCGCCAGCAGGAAGGCGGTGCGCCGGCGAATGACGTCCACCCGGTGCTCCACGTAGCGGGTCAGGAGCGTCTTGATCCCGACCGTCACCGGCTTGCCATCGTCGATGACGATGAGCATGATGCTGAAGGTGTGCTGCAGGGGCGTGCGGCGGAATAGCTGGTTGAGCACAACCTCGGTTTCGGCGCCACGCTTCAGCTCGATGACAAGGCGCGTGCCCGACTTGTCGCTCTCGTTCCGGATGTCCGAGACGTCCTCCACCGCGCCGCTCTGGACGGCTTCGGCTATCCTGCTCACCAGGTTGTCGCGGTTCATGCGATAGGGGATCTCGGTGACGACGATCCTCTGGCGCCCCTTGTCGGTCTCCTCGATGCGGGTGCGCGCGCGCATAGTGACCATGCCGCGCCCGGTCGTGTAGCCTTCCACGATGCCGGCGCGCCCGCAGATCAGCCCGCCGGTCGGGAAGTCCGGGCCGGGGAGGACCTCAAGCAACTCACCGATGCTCACGTCCGGGTTCTCGATCACCCGGATCAGGGCCTCGACCACCTCGCCCAGGTTGTGAGGGGGAACGCTGGTGGCCATGCCCACGGCGATGCCGCTGGCGCCGTTGACAAGGAGGTTGGGGAACTTGCCCGGCAGGACGGTCGGCTCTTTGCGCGTGCCCTCGTAGTTGTCGACGAAATCCACGGTGTCGAGGTTCAGGTCCTCGAGCATGTGGGCGCCAACCTCGCTGAGGCGCGCGGCCGTGTATCGCATGGCCGCCGCCGGATCCCCGTCCATGGAGCCGAAGTTGCCGTGGCCGTCCAGCAGCGGATAGCGAAAGTTGAAGGGCTGGGCCATGCGTACGGCCGTGTCGTAGATCGCCAAGTCGCCGTGCGGGTGGTAGTTGCCGTGGGTGTCGCCGACGACTTTGCCGCACTTGCGATGCTTGGCGCGCGGGCCGAGGTTCAGCTCGTGCATGGCCATCAGGATCCGCCTCTGCACGGGCTTGAGGCCGTCGCGCACGTCGGGCAGGGCCCGGCTGACGATCACGCTCATGGCGAAGGTCAGATAGGACTCGCGCATCTCGTCTTCGATGAGTATGATTTCAGAGCTGGTATTCGTGTCTGCCATCTGTGTCCGGAGCAAAGGAGGATGCGGCCGTTAGTGCCTGGCGAGGGAGCTCGCGCCCACACAGCAGAGCACCCATTTCAGGTAGCGCTTGTAGTCGCCCGGGTGCCGCATCTTGGCGACCTTCAACATCTGACCCGCTGCCACGGTGCGCGTGCTCGCTGGGAAGAAAGCGTTGGGGCAGCGGCGTATCACGTCCGTGAGGAACAGGGCGAAGTTCCGCGCCATGCTGCTTTGCCGACGCGAACCCAAATAGTTGTAACGAACCTTCTTATCCGCAAAGCGCATCGTATACGCACTGCCGGAGCGGCCGCGCACCAAGAGGGTGCATTCGACATCCGTGCGGGCCTCGCGCTTGGCCGCCCGGGACTTGAACCGGCTGCCCGACGCCACCGCAGGCCCCCCGCCAACGAAGTACATGTGCTCCTCCGGCTCGGGCTGAGAGATTACCCGGGGCCGTTCCTTGCTGCAAAAGCCTGCGAGCACGGCTCCCCACGGGAGGGGTGTCACCGCCCCGTGGAAGTCCACCTGCACATGAAGGGCGTCGTCCGTCGCCCCGCGGACAGTAATGATGTGCAGGTCGCGCTCCACCACCGGCACGGCCTCCTCAGCTACCGCGAACGCCGGCACCTGGAGGCCGGAGAGCCTTGCAGCCAGCTCTGCCGCCTTGGCGGCTGGCACGCCCTCGGCCAGCACGCCCTGACCCCGGACCACCTGCTGGCGAACGTCAACGGCCGGGGCGCCCGTCATCTCTCGGATGAGAGGACTGACCGCCAGGGGATTGATCTGCTCATCGTCCCGGGTGCACACGATGCAGTTGCCACTGGCCGGCGCCGGGGCTGTGGCCGGGATGCGCTCATCCTGCCACTGGGCCGCGGCGGGCTCTGCGGCTCGGCGCGGCGGCCCCGCGACCTCTGCCGGGTGTTCCTCGTAGGCCCCTTCGCCGCCCACGCGCACCATGTAGCGGCACACGGGGCAGGCTTCGGTCGAGCCCCGCCGGATGCGCGGGACCTTAAAGGCGGCGCCGCACGCGGGGCATTCGGCCTCCACGTCGAACTGCGTCATGCCGGCGCTGCCGTTCTCAGACATTGATCTGTCCGCCCATTCATGCCGAATCTGCTAAAGACCCACGCGGGCTATTGCCTCTCCGCAGACTGCGCGCCGATGCAGCACAGAACCCATCTGAAGTGCCGCCCGTAGTCCCCTTCCTCCCGAACCTTCGCGACCTTAAATGGCTGCCCGGCTGCCACGGCCCGCGTGCTCGCCGGGAAGAAGGCGTCAGGGCGGCGATGTATCACGTCGGTGAGGAACGCGGCGAAGTTCCGCGCCCGAGTACTCTGCGCCCTGGAACCCAGGTAGCTGTAGCGGACGTCCGCCTCCGCAAACCGGAGTCTGCATATCTCCCCCGCCGCGTCCAATGTCAGCAGCGTGCATTCAACAGGCGCATGTTGGGGGCGAGGGACCGGCTTGATGCCCTTCCTCACCGTCGGATAGTAGATCTTTCCTGGCAGAAATTCGTGCACTATTTCGAACGTTGTCTGCTCAACCGTGTTTTCCCGTGTACAAAAACCCGCGTGGAGGGCAGCCCACGGGATCGGCCTCGGAGTGACCTCGGCGCCTACCTGCACCTGCAAAGTATCCTCCCAGGCCCCGTGGATTCGAGCAGGCCCGAGGCCCTGCCCCACAACCGGCACCTCGTCCTCGGCCACCGCGAAGGCCGGGACCCCGATGCTGCCAAGCCTCTCCACGAGCGAAGAGGCCTGGTTTGGAGGAAGCGCCTCCGCCAGGACTCCGTGGAACCTCGTCACGCGCTCCCGGACCTTCCGCAGGGGCTGACCGGTCAGCTCACCGACCGCCGAGCCCACCTCGGTAAAGTCGAAGCGCTCGTCATCTTGCGTGCATACGATGTAACTGTCACTACAGGCCGCGCCGCACGCGGGGCATTCGGCCTCCACGTCGAACTGCGTCATGCCGGCGCTGCCGTCGTCAGACATCGAGGTTCTGCACCTCCAGCGCGTGCAACTCGATGAACTCCCGCCGGCGCTTTACGTCCTTGCCGGCGAGGATGCTGAAGTAGTTGTCGGCCTTCACAGCATCGCCGACGGTCACCTGCAGGAGCGAGCGCGAGGCCGGCAGAAGGGTCGTCTCGGCCAGTTCGGCGGCGTTCATCTCGCCCAGGCCCTTGTACCGCTCGATGTCGAGCCCTTTGCGGCCAAGCTCGCGCACGGCCGGTATGATCTCGGCCAGCGAGCGCACCGTGACCTCATCCTTGCCCGCCTGGATGATGAACCGCCCGGCGTCGTCCTCTCCCCGGGCCGACGGCAGCAGGCAGTCCGTGGGGATGCCCTGGGCCGCAAGGCGGCCCACGATGCGTTCGAGCTCGGGCGCCTCATGGAACTTGCGCGGCCGCAGCGTATTGGCCGCGCCCCGCGCCCGCGCCAGGCCTTCGTAATCGTCCTCGTCGATGATTTCCAGTTGCTCCTCGCGCCCGGCCAGCTCTTCCTGCAGGCCCAGGACGAAACGGTCGTACTCGTCCTCCCCGTAGAAGAACCGCTCGTGCTCGCAGGTCTCGCCATCCATGTGGAGGACGCGGTAGAGCGGGAACTGGCCGCCTCGCTCGCCGCCTTGCTGCGCGAGATACCGTGCGAACGAGAGGCCCCGCTGCCCCACCAGGCGCATCAGCCGTTCCAGGACCATGACGATGTCGAGGAGTTCCCGGAATTCGGCGCTCTCGAGCACGGCGCTGTGCTCCGCGCCGTTGAGCCGGTATTCGAGGTGCGCATCGCTCGTCCCGAGGTCGACCAGGACCCGCTGCAATTCCCGGTCGTCCTGCACGTACTGCTTCTTGCCCCTGCGCACCACGCGATAGAGGGGCGGCTGCGCGATGTAGAGGTGCCCCTTTTCGATCAGGTCCGGCATTTGCCGGAAGAAGAACGTCAGCAGGAGCGTCCGGATGTGCGCCCCGTCCACGTCGGCGTCGGTCATGATAATGACCTTGCCGTAGCGGAGCTTGCCCAGGTCAAAATCGTCCGTGCCGATGCCCGTCCCCAGCGCGGCGATCAGGACGGTGATCTCCACGTTGCTGAGCATCTTGTCGACCCGGGCCTTCTCCACGTTCAGGATAACGCCGCGCAAGGGGAGTATGGCCTGGAACTCCCGGTCGCGCCCCATGCCGGCCGTGCCGCCGGCGCTCTGGCCCTCGACGATGAACAGCTCGGTGCTCTCCCGGTCGGGGCTGGAGCAGTCGCGCAGCTTGCCGGGCAGGCTGCCGCTGCTGAGCGCGCCCTTGCGGCGGGTGATGTCGCGGGCCTTCTTGGCGGCCTCGCGCGCCCGGGCCGCCTCGACGGCCTTTTCCACAATGGCGCGGGCGCTCTTCGGGTGTTCCTCGCAATAGGCCGCAAGCTGCTCGCCGGCCAATTGCTCGACAAGGCCTTGCACGTCGCGGTTGCCCAGGCGCGTCTTCGTCTGCCCTTCGAACTGCGGGTTGGGCAGCTTTACGCTCAGCACCGCCGTTAGGCCCTCGCGGTAGTCCTCGCCCTGCGGGGTGAGGTCCTTGTACTGATTCTTCTCCCGCCCGTAGTTGTTGAGCGTGCGCGTCAGCGCGCTCCGGAACCCGCTCAGGTGCGTGCCGCCGTCGACGGTGTTGATGTTGTTGGCGAAGCAGAAGACCGTTTCGTTGTAGCCGTCGTTGAACTGCAGGGCGATTGCTATTTCGGTGCCGTCATGGGCCGCCTGGATATGTATGACATCGTCGTGGATCGTCTTCTTGCCCACGTTGAGGTACTGCACGAACTCCGCGATGCCGTTCTCGTAGAAGAAGGTCTCCTCCCGCCCGTCGACCTCGCTGGACAGGGTGATCTTTGTGCCGCTGTTGAGGAAGGCCAGCTCTCTCAGCCGCCCGGCGACCGTGTCGCACTGGAACGCGGCGGCCTCGAATATCTCCGGGTCCGGCTTGAACTGGATCCTCGTGCCGCGTCGCTTTGTCTTGCCCCGCACCTCTACCGGCGTCTTGGGCTCCCCGCGTTCGTAGCGCTGGTAATGCAACTGGCCGCGCAGCCAGACCTCCGCTTCCAGCCACTCGCTCAGGGCGTTCACGCACGATACGCCCACGCCGTGGAGCCCCGCGGAGACCTTGTAGACGTTGTGGTCGAACTTGCCTCCGGCGTGCAAGGTGGTCATGACAACCTCCAGCGCCGGCGTGCCTGTCTCGGGGTGCGGGTCGACGGGTATGCCCCGGCCGTTGTCGCTCACGCTCAGGCTGCCGTCTGCGTAGAGGCGCACATGGATCTCATCGCACTCGCCGATCATGGCCTCGTCGATAGCGTTCGCCACCACCTCTTCGAACAGATGATGGAGGCCCCGCGCGGACGTATCGCCGATGTACATGGCCGGCCGCAGTCGCACGTGCTCTATGCCGCCGAGTACGCGGATCGCCGTCGCATCGTACTCGCCGGAGACCGTCGTGCCAACGCCTGCCTCATCATGCGTTGGCCCGGACTGGCCGTTCTCCTCAGCCATGTTCCCGCTTCCTCGCCTGTCTTCGTGGCGGAGTACTCATTGCCTCTTCTGCTGCCCTAGCCGAAACCGGAGGTCAGCCACATCCTCGGTCCCCGGTAGGCTCCGCAGCCGCTCCAACAGCTTCTGCCTCAAGAAACCGCTCAACTCCTGCAGGAGCACCGGTCCTTCGACCTCCACCATTACCCGGCCGTGGCTGAACGAGCCGATCTGAGTCTGCCCGGCGCACTCTTCACCGAGCACTTCCTCCATAACCTGACGCCAAGCCACTGACAGGGCGCCATATCGGCCCTTCTGGGAGAAACGCTTCCCCTTCAGTAGCCTCTTGAGCACGTCGCCAAGCCGCCGCGGCTCGGGCTGTCCCAATACCGATCCCCGGTGCGGCATCTGCAGCTAGTCCTCCCTGACTACCGGGCTGACAACGTACAGGTAATCTCCGCCGCTGCGCCATACGCACGGTGAGCGTCCGTCATTGATGTCAACCCGGACCGTGTCTCGCTCAATTACCTTCAGCATATCTGCGATGTAGCTTGGGTTGAATGCCACGGTCAGCGCCTCGCCCTTGTAGTCTACGGGCATCCGCACTTCCGCCTCACCAACATCCGGCGACTGGCTCCGCAGGGTCAGAAGATCGTCCGTAAAGGTGAAGTCCACGGCCCTCGCCTGCTCCGTGGTGAGAAACGCCGCTCGCGTGAGGCTGTTCAGGAGCGGCCTGATCGGTAGTTCCTTCTTTAGTTTGCTCTCGCTTGGAATTACCTCTCGATAGTTGGGGAACTGGCCTTCGATTATCTGGCAGCAGAGGCGCCCGGCCTCATTCTCAGCCAGCATCTGGGACTCCGTAATCTGCAGCTTCAGTGGCTGATCGCTCAGTCCTGCAAGTCGCGCGGCTTGTTCCAGACCCTTGCGCATCACGATGCAGTCCACGGCCAGCTTTGCGGAATTAGACGCCTTCTTGCGCACGTTGGCCAGCCGCGCCCCATCCGCCGCCGTCATCTCGAAGTTCCCTTGCTCATCGATCACGAGCAGGATGCCGTTGAGCGCGTAGCGGCCTCGCTCCTCAGCAACCGCAAAAACTACGCGTCGTACCATGTACCGAAGAACCTGCGGATCTAGCTCGATGACGTTCTCATCCGACAGTGCCGGAATGTCAACGAAGTCCGCCGGGGCTTCAGCGACCATCCGAAACACACCGTCTTCGGACCGAATGGTTACCGAGGATTCACCACCGGCAAACGATACCTTGTCGTCCGGCGTAGCCCCAAGAATTGAAGAAACCCTCGCTTCCGGCAGCAGGACTTGCCCTTCCTCCTCGATTTCTGCTGGGCCTGCGTTAACGCACACGCCTACTTCAAGATCCGTCGCCGATAGAAACACGCCCTCGGCCGTTGCTTCCATCTTCACGTTCTGATAGATGGGCCGGGCAACGGTCGAAGTGACGATGCTGCCCACATGCTGAAACGCAGCGTGCAACGAACGCCTGTCTGCTACGAGTTTCATGAGCGGGTCTCCCCTGGTGTCTTAATCTTTCCTAGGTACTCAATTCATTACTACTTATTACCGGTGCCTATAACAGGCAACAAGGTGATCATGTTGGACCAAGTAGTGAGATGTAGAGGACTTACTACCAAGGCCCTGGACATGTCGGTTGTCGGAGAAATGTTCAAGCACTTATTACTCGCCGCGCAGAGATCCGTCTCGCACATCGCGCCAGCGCAACAACAGAGAGCTTATGCCCGTGCTATGTCGGCCATTCTCCATCTTATGAGCCGGTTATGAACAGGTTGTGTGCGGTAAGAAGGAGGCCGTCACAAGGGGTTGCCCTCTCACTGCCAGAAGGAGAATTGACTCGCTCTCCGGGCACCGTTTTCCCGTTCTATATGATACTATATATAGCACCGCTGGGTCAAGGAAATACCGGTCGCCGAAACCCCGCATACTCAGGCCTCATAGAGAGGCAGAGCAAGTTCCGAGAGGGGATAATTTCATGCCGGTCCCGAAGGCTCTTGCCCCGTCAGCAAGAGGGGCTTGCGGAGACTCGATGCTCGGCCCGTGAGTATCGTGGCAATCAAGGCCTATCTTCCTGCAATAAAAGCGGTTATGCCGCCTGCCGCCGCGTGGTCGCCAGGGCCTTACGGGAATGCCCGCGCAGTGTACATACAGGGGCCTGATGGGCCCGAAATGGGCAAGCAGGGCAGGCGACAGCCATGAATGCTCGTTCGGTAGAGCCATAAATATAGGGCAACGGTCGCCAAGACCGACCCCGGCCGCCAATACTATACAATATATGGTATGGGCCACGACTTTGGTCTAAGGCGCTGCGCGCGCCGCCAGCCGGGGGCTGTTCGTCCCGCCCTCATGGACATAGAATGCGAGGCCAGAGGCGATCTTAGGGAAGAAATAGGTCGACTTCATAGGCATTCTCTGCCCAAGTGCCGCCACCCTCTCCACCCTACGCGGGTCGGTCGGCGGGAGCAGGAAGGCCGCGCGGAATTGACCGGTCTCAACGCCCTCACAGAGCACGGCGGCGTCGCGCCGAAACTCGACCTGCGAGGCCTCATCGCTGGAGCCGGGTTGGATCGCGCAGGCGTCCGGCAGGATGACGTAGTGCAGCAGGCTTACGGGCGTGTGGCACCAGACGTCCGCATCGTCCGGGAAGCGAGGCCTTAGGGCTGCGAGCGCGTTCGCGTCCTTCGGTTCGAGCACGTAGAGCCGGCCCCCCGGCAGATAGCACCCGATCGCAGAGGCGGTGGGGCAGGACGCTGCGAAGAGCGCCTCGGCGCCGCGCGGATCATCAACCGTCAGCCTTCTCGCGGCAAAAGAGTCCGTCAGCGGCCGGAGCAGGTCTTCTTCCCGCAGCTCGTCCCCGTCCTTGAGCCCCCGATGCGTGGGAAGGACCTCAAGGCCTGGACTGGCGAGGGAGATGCACAGCGTGAGGACATAGTCCTCCGGCGCGGAGCCGGGTTCGCCCGTCCCGCTCCTGTGGCGCTGCCGGTATCGAAGGGCGCTCTCATAGCGGTGATGCCCGTCGGCAATGAATAGCGGCTGCTCTCGGACCGCCGCGCCGAGGCGCGCCATCGCCGCCTCATCGACGATATGCCACACGCGGTGCTCGATCCCCTCGAACTCGAACGCGCTGACGGGCACTCCCTGGCGCATCTTGCCCACGAGCGCGTCGGCCACGCCGTCCGGATCGGCATAGATGGTAAGGATCGGGCTGAGGTTGGCGTGGCAGGCCTCGTAGAGCGAGAGCCGGTCGGCGCGCGGCCCATCCATGGTGCGCTCGTGTGGCCGCACCGTGCCGGAGCCGAACTCCTCCAGCAGCAGCGCCGACATGAACGCCACCCGACACCGCTCCCGGCCCCGGAGCTTGAACGTCTGCTCGACCACATAGATCGAGTGTGCTTCGTCCTGGAGGAGGGTCCCATCATCGCGCCACTGCCGCAGGTGCCCGGCGGCACGGGCATAGTCGGCTGCGGGGCGGCCCTGGGGCGGCGTCTTGCCGAGTGTGAGCCGTATGGCGTTATGCGCATCGCGCGCCAGCAACGCCACCTCGCGGGCTTTGTCCACGATGTCGTACGGGGGCGCGAGCACGTCGGCCAGCGAGGGAATCCGGTCGGGGTTGAAGCGGAGGCCTTTGAACGAAGCAATCTGGGGCACGCGCGTTCCTTTCGAGCGCCATGTCCGCCGAAGTGCGAGGTCAGCGCCGTATGGTAGGGGACGCAAGGAGGGTTTGCAAACGCGTGCGTCGGCACCCGCGGTGCGTCGGCACGCAGGGGCGGGGGCGCTGCTACGCGCCGCCCAGCAGCTCCAGCACCGCCTCCGCTGCCCGCCGGGAGGCGCCCGGCCGGGCGATGGGTTGCACGACCGCCTGAATCTCGGAGCGGCATTGTTCGTAACGCGCGGGGTCGGCCAGCAACGTCAAGGCCTGCTCGTAGACCCAGTCCGGATCGTCGCGCCACATGGCCTTCTCCGGGCAGACCATCCGCCCGGCGAGGTTGTTCACGAGGCCGATGTAGTCCGTCTGCGCCGCGCCATGGGCCAGGGAGTGGAAGAGCGGGCTGACGCGGTAGAGGATGACCATCGGTTTCATCTGGCTGGCGATCTCGAGGGTGATCGTGCCGGACTTGGTGATGCACAGGTCGCTGGCGCGGGCCAGCACGGTCGGGGGCACATCCAGAAGCCGTACCTCGAGCGAGCCGCGGGCCAGCAGGCCTTCCGCGACCGGCCGCACGGCCTGCGGACACACGGCGGCGAAACGCACCTCTGGCAGTGCCGCCTGTAGGCGCGCGCAGCTGCGCAGCAGGATGGGCATGATGCTTCGCAGCTCCTGCCGGCGGCTGCCCGGGAATAGCGCCACGAGCCGGCCGCCCGCCTCCTCGCGTACTGCGCGGACCAGCTCCTCGCTCGGCGGCGACTGGGCGATCTGATCGAAGAGCGGGTGGCCCACGTACTCGGCCTCGACCCCGTAACGCCGATACAGGGGCGGCTCGAACGGGTAGATCACGAGCGCCCGGGTCACCCACTTGCGGATCTTCTTCAGCCGGTATCGCCCGTGCGCCCAGACCTGCGGCAGGATGTAATACAGCACCGGGATGCCGGCGGCGGTCGCCGCGCGCGCGAGGTATAGGTTGAACCCCCCGAAGTCCACCAGAACGACCAGATCGATGTCGCCCGTCCGAAAGGCCTTCCGACACGCCCCGAGCCGTCGGCGGAACTGGGCGACCCGCAGCACATTGTGCAGCCACATCGCGCTGCCGCCCCGGAGTTCCTCCTCCAGGGGCACCAGGCCCTCGGCCCGCATCCGGCGCATCCCCATACCGACGAACGTCACGGGGCCGCCCTGGCGACGCACCTCGCGCATCAGGTTCGAGGCGTGCATGTCGCCCGAATCATCGCCGGCCGACAGGAATATCCGTTTCTGAATCATGCTCGTGCGAACGCTCCAAGTGTCGGCATGCGGCTCAGCCTGAGAGGAGCAGGCGGGGGTCGAACTCGTGGAAATCCAGTTCCACGGCGGCTGTCGGCACGGCCCACGCCACGCCCATCTCGCTCAGCAGACGCCGCGAGGCCGCGGCCTCGCGCATCAGTTCCGGCAACCCCTCGACCTCCGTCGCTATTTCGCCATCCGGGGTTTCGTAGCGCTTCACCACGCCTGCGGGCAGCGGGCGGATCGTGCCGGCGGACTTGAAGCACCCGTTGTTGTGCAGAATCACGTTGCGGGTCGCCGCAAGGGGTGACCAGAGCTCTTCTCCGTCCTCCTGCGCGCCCAGGAGGTTGGCGAACAGGCTCGGGCGCGGGTCCGTGCCCGCCCCGCCGCCGGCCCGCCCGTGCGGGCCTTCGATCTCGTAGCGCCCGGGCGTCCACACGGCCCGCCCGTCCTGGCCGATGATCTCCACCGTGGGCGGCGTGTTGTCCGGCCCGCATAGGGTGAGGTAGCTGTGCATCCGAATGCCGCCTTCGAGCACTGCGCGGGCGCAGAAAACATCCTCGCCCTCGATGGGGTGTGCGCGGTACATCTCCGCCTGCACCGAGACGGGCCGTACGGTGTCGTGCTGCGAGCCGCAGGCCAGGAAAAGCGCCTCGTGCGGGTAGTGAATGAGGGCGTTGTTGACCGGCCCGTCCAGCACCCAGTCCTCGCCCAACCGCAGCTTACCCGCCCAGTCCGCGCGCTCGAAGTAGCTGTCCCAGCGGCGCCAGATCCCCAGCACCACGAGTTCCTCTATGGGCCCGATCTCGCCCGCCATCAGGCGCCGTTTCAGCTCGCGCGCGGCCGGGTCCGCGATGTTGTGGAAACCCACCTGGCACAACAGGCCCCGATCCGCCGCCGCGCGGGCCATCCGGTCCACCTGCTGCACCAGCACGGCGGGCGGTTTCTCCAGGAACACGTGCGCCCCGGCCTCGAAAGCGGCCATCGCCATCGGCACGTGCAGCGGGATGGGCGTGGGCACGCTGACGATGTCCAGGCCCTCGCGCCCGATCATCCGTCGGTAATCCCGGTATACGCGCACGCCGCGCGCGCGCAGCTCGTCAAGGGCCAGCTTGTTCTCGTCCTGGAACACGTCGGCAACGGCCGTGAGCTCGACCGCGCCCTCTTCCTGGAGCGCCAGAACGCTGGCCAGGTGTGCTGCGGCGTACCCGCCTACGCCTATGATTCCGTACCTATGGGCATCCATTGTGGCGATTGGAAACGGACGTCGTGCGGACTGCGAAACAGCCCATCCCGTCGCCCATCATACGCCTTGCGAGACGGGGCCTTCAAGCGCCGGCACAGGGGCGGGGCGCTTGCGCTGGACGAGCAAGCGGTCCAGAATGGGGTGTGTGCGGGGGCGCGAAGGCGGAGGGACGGAGGGCCGGGTGAGAAGCGATGAGGACCTGATGAGCGCGGCCGGCAAGGGCGATCAGGATGCCTTTGAGGAGTTGGTGCGCCGCCACCAGCACGGGGCCGTCCGCGTCGCATACCGCCTTCTCGGCGACGAGCATCGCGCGCAGGACGCGGCACAGGAGGCGTTCCTGCGGGTGTGGGACCATGCGGACACCTACCGCCCCACCGCCGCATTCCGCACGTATTTATACCGCATTCTCACGCGTTTGTGCATCGATCAGCGCCGCAAACGCGGGCCCACCACCGTAGAGGAGATGGATGCTTTTCCGGCCGCCGGGGACTCGCCGGACGGCGCCCTGGAACGCCGCGAGCGCGCGGGGCTCGTGCGCGAGGCGCTCGGCCGCCTGCCGGGCCGCCAGCGAGTGGCGATCGTCCTGCGCCACTACGAGGCCCTGAGCTACGAGGAGATCGGAGCCGTCATGCACTGCTCGGCGCGCGCGGTCGATTCCATGCTGCTGAGGGCCAGGAGACGGCTGACCGAGTGGCTACACGACGTGTTTTAAGCAGGTGCCATATAAGGCGTTACGCCAGATGGCCGAGTTCGCCGGCGAAAAGCTTGAGATTTCCGCGCGGGTTTCGCGGGAGCGGAGCGTTTATTCCTATGGAGGACGGAGATGAAGTGCAGAGGTGTTCATCGCAGGCTTGGCGCTTACCTGGACGGGGAGCTTCCGTCCGAGGCGATCGCCGAAGTCGGGCGGCACGTGGAGGCGTGCGCGACGTGCGCCCGGGAGCTGGGCCGGCTTCGGCGGCTGGCCGGTCTCCTAGAGGCCGTGCCAGCGCCGGAGGCGCCGGTTGGATTCGCGCGGCGCGTGCGGGCGCTGGCGGAGCACCGCGGTGCCGAGCGCTGCGGCGCCGAGGGCGAAAGCGTCGCCGCGGGCCGGGCGACGCGGCAGTTGCGCTACGCAGCGACGGTGGCCCTGCTGCTGGGCGTCGCGCTGGGCGGCCTGATGAGCATGAGCGCTTCTCGTGTTTCCGCCTCGCGCACTGCCGAGGCGGAGGAGACGAAGGGCGATGTTGTCGGGGAATTCGTGGGTTCACCGGCATCCGGCTCGCTGGCTGAGACCTTCCTCGAACAAATGGGCGAGTCCCTGTAGGGGGGAGGCGATCATGAGAAGCAACAAGTGGATGAGCGTGGTGCTGATCTTCTCCCTGTCCTTGAACTTCGGCTTCATGGGCGTATGGGCCTACCATTTTTTCTATGTGCGCCCGCTCGTCCGGGAGAGGCGCGGCCGTCGCGGGCCGCGCCCCAGACCTGGGGGGCCGGCATTTGCCGACCTGCGCCTGAGGGAGGAGCAGCGCCGCAGGCTTGAGGCCCACAGGGAGGCTACGAGGCCACAGCTCACGAAACTCCGCGCCGAGGCGGACCTCGCTCAGGAGCACTACCTGGAGGCCCTGTCGCAACCCGATGCTGACCCCCAGGCGGAACAGGAGGCGCTCGAAGGCGCCGTCAGTAGCCAAGCCAGCTTCCGACGGGAGGAGTTGAGGTCCCTGAAGGCACTCCATGACATGCTGGACGAAGAGCAGAGGCGTGCTCTGCGGCGGGTGCTGCGCCGGCGCCGGGGGCGCGGCCCGAGGGGCCGTCCCCACGGGTCCGGGTGGCGCAGGCGACGGCCCCCCATGCAGAAGCACAGACCGTCCCGGGACCCGGAGGGCGCCGCCCCCCGGCCGCCCGAATCACTTTAGTGCGCATCACTTGTAGTGCGAGTCACGTTTAGGCTGCCGAGTGCCCGTGCGGGCGCGGGCGGCATGGACCAGACGGGGGAGACCCTGAACGGAAGGAGACGAGGGATGAGAAGCGGCAGATCAATGAAGGCAGGCGTTCTGGCGGCAACCGTGGGCGCGGCTCTCCTGCTCGCAGTAGCGGCGAATGCCCAATCCCCTGAGTACTACCGTCGGGACGGACGCGAAGGAAAGGAGCACGGACAGTGGCGGGGCGGCGGCGCGGGAAGACAAAGGGGCGGCGGGGGCGGCGCGGGACATGGACGCCGCCCTGGCGGCTGGGGCCTGGGTCTCTTGGCCGCGCCGGACGTGGATGTGAGCATCACCCAGAATGACGATGGCGTGACGCTGCTGGTCACATCGGACAAGCCGGAGCTGGCCGAGCGGATTCGCGAGCGTCTACCCCAGCACTTCGAGCGAATGCGGCAGATGCACACTGCTAGGACTGGCGAGGGGGGTGTCGATCATTCCGACGCCGCCAACCGTATGAGGGGCAAGCGCGGCGCTAGGACCGGCGGCCCGCTGGGCCCACGGAGTCGTTTCGGCCGCGAGGATCGCCGGCCGTCTGGCGGGCAGCGGTTCAACGCGTTTGTCGACGAGAAGGCGGACGTCGAGTTCGTGCAGAAAGACCGCGGGATGGCCATCATCCTGACTAGCGAGGATTCTGAGGTCGCTGCGCAGATCAAGGAGACGGTGCCGCGGCAGATCGAGATGATGAAGACATTCCGCGAGCGTGGTCACGAGCGGCGACAGCGTCGCGGGCGCGGTGGCGAGCAAGAACACCGCCGCTGGGGCGTCCGGGAGGGCTACGGTGAGCGTGACGAGGACGAAGACGAACTGGAGGAGGCCGAGTTGCGCAGGATGATCCGGCAGGAAATCCGCCGCGCCCTGAGGGAGATGGACGAAAGAAGAGGACGATGACGATTAGCGTCAGCCGGGCCTGCGAGCCGGGCTGGTAAGCCAAGGCATTGCAGGACCGGACGGACCCATAAGAGGCAGGCGTCCCCCCGATCTGGCGGGGCGTCTGCTGTCTTTCATGCGGGCAGGCGGGACGGCTGCGCGGGCGCTGCAACAGCGCCTACGAGTCCAGCCTGATCCCGAGTTCCCGGAGCTGCGCGTCCGCCACGGGGCTTGGGGCGCCTGTGAGCATGCAGACGGCCTTCTGCGTCTTGGGGAACGCGATGACCTCGCGGATGTCGTCCACCCCCATCAGCATGCTGATGATGCGGTCCAGGCCCAGCGCGATGCCACCGTGCGGGGGCGGCCCGTGCCGCAGGGCGTCCATGAAGAAGCCGAACCTCTCCTGCACCTCTTCGTCCGTGTAGCCCAGGATGCGGAATATGCGCATCTGCCGCTCGTGGTCGGCGATGCGCACGCTGCCGCCGCCGAGTTCCCAGCCGTTCATCACCAGGTCGTAGGAGCGGGTGCGCGCGGCCGTCGGGTCCGTATCCAGCAGGTGCAAGTCCTCGGGGAAGGGCGCGGTGAACGGGTGATGCGGGAAGGTAAGGCGCCCGGTCTGCTCGTCCAGCTCGAAAGCCGGGGCTTCCACGACCCAGCACAGATCCCAGCGCCCGTCCGGGATCAGGCCGAGCATCCCGGCCAGGCGCCCGCGCAGGTGCGCGAGCACGACGTTGGCCAGCTTCCTCTTGGCCGCGACGAACAGCAGCAGGGCGCCGTCCTCCGCGCCCAACCGCTCGGCGATGGCCCCGACCTGCCCTTCGCTCAGGAACTTGGCCACGCCTCCCTGGGCGGCGCCGCCCTCCAGCTTGAACCAGGCAAGGCCGGGCAGCTCGAATTGCTTGACCCACTCGATGAGGCCGTCGATCTCGCGCCGCGCCATCGAGGCTCCGCCCGGCACGCCTATGCCGCGCACCTCGCCGCCGGACTCGACGACGCTGCGGAAGACCTTGAACTCACACTCGGCGGCAACGTCGCTTACGTCCCTTACCTCGAGGCCGAAGCGCAGGTCGGGCGCGTCCGTGCCGTAGCGTTCCAGCGCGTCGTGATAGCCGAGCCTTGGCAGTGGCAGCGCGATCTCGCGGCCGAGCACCTCCTGGAACACGCGCGCCATTAGCCCCTCGATGCACGCCATCACGTCGTCCTGGTCCACGAAGGACATCTCGACGTCGACCTGGGTGAACTCAGGCTGGCGGTTGGCGCGCAGGTCCTCGTCGCGGAAGCATTTGACGATCTGGAAGTAGCGGTCCAGCCCCCCGATCATCAGGATCTGCTTGAAGAGCTGGGGGCTCTGGGGCAGGGCGTAGAACGCGCCGGGCGCCATGCGGCTGGGCACCAGGAAGTCGCGCGCGCCCTCGGGGGTGCTCTTGGTCAGGAAGGGCGTCTCGACCTCGATGAAGCCGTTCTCGTCGAAATAGCGCCGGACGGTCTGCATCGTGCGGTGGCGGCACAGAAAGATGCGCTGCACCTCCGGCCGTCGCAGGTCCAGGAACCTGTAGCGCAGCCGCGCGTCAAGGCCCACGTCGCCGGGATCGTCGACGTCGAACGGGGGCGGTTCGCTCGCGCTGTGGGTCTGGAGTTCGCACCCGATGAGTTCGACCGCGCCGGTGGCGAGCTTGGGGTTGACCATGCCCTCGGGCCGAGGCGCGACCTGCCCGCGGATGCTCACGCAGTACTCGCTGCGCAGGAGCCCCGCGCTCGCGTGCAGCGCGGCGTCGCGCTCGGGGTTGAAGACGGCCTGCACGATGCCGCTACGGTCGCGCAGGTCGATAAAGACGACCCCCCCGTGGTCGCGCCAGGTGGCGACCCAGCCGCTTACCACCACCTCGCGCCCCACGTGCTCGGCGCGCAGGTCTCCGCAGTAGTGCGTTCGCTTCAGCATGTGGCCTCTCTTGATGGTGCTCTCGCCCTCGCCGCGAAAACCGGCAGGAGGGCCGGCCGCGAGGACGATGACGGGAACGGAAACGATTGCGCGGGGCACTGCGCGGACGCTACGACTCGCTCGAGCCCGGCTCGCGGCCCTCCTCCAGGTCCTGCATGACCCGGGCGGCGCGCTCCGCAATCGTGAAGATGCTCTTGTTCAGCTCCAGGGGGCTGAGCGATTCCCGCAGCAGGGAGTTGAACATGACGAAGTACGGCCCCTTGTTCGTATCGCGCAGTGCCATGGCGCCGTAGGGCATCTTGAAGTTCCGCTTCAGGGCGTACTCGTAGTGCTTGGGATCGGCGGGGCCGCAATCGGCGTAGACGACCGCAATCAGCGAACCCTGGTGATCCTTGGTCGAAAGGCTGACGAAGGCGGTCTGCGTTCTCCCCTTTCCGACGGGCACCTTCAGCACGTAGCGACCGCCGCCGGGCGACTCGTACTCTGCTCCCGCCCCCCGGAGCGCCAGGAACATCAGGCGGTCGTCGTTATGCCCGGTCATGCGCTTGAGCAGGACCGTGGCGCCCGGTTTCTCCTCGGCAACCTCGCCGGCGCCCTGGAGCCATCGCATGTAGGGCTCCCCGGCCGGGCCGAGGTCCTGACCGACGATGCGGACGAGGGACTCGTGCGCCGCCGTGCGGCTGCGCCGGTCCTCCAGGAGCGGCACGATGTGAGTGACGGCATCGCGGGCCCGCAGCGCCCCCAGACACCGCAGTATCGCCCACTGCGCGCCCTCCAGCCTTTCCGAGTGCAGCGCCTGTATTAGCAGCCCGTGGCTAAAGTGGCTTCTTGCGCATCCGGGCTTTCTTCGGCTGGCTGAGAAGCCCGCATGCGGCACTCTCAGCGGGCCTGTTTGCTGGCTCAAGGGCG
>CAZXDF010000340.1:0-2851 GCA_964639345.1 uncultured candidatus Brocadiaceae bacterium
TGGTCCGAATCGGTCGAAGATCGACTGACCGGCATGTTCGAAACCTCGGAGACCTGCGAGGTGGCCGACATGATTGCTCTGGGTCTGAAGCTGACCAAGGCCGGACTTGGGGACTACTGGGACGAGGTGGACCGCTGGCTACGCAACCAGTTCGCCGAAGCGCAGCTTACCGATGTGGAATGGATCTACGCCATGTTCTCGGAGCTCCCGGAAGTGCCCTATAACCCCATGTACCAAACCGCCGACCGGGTGCCGGAGCGAAACATAGGCGCCTTCGCCGGGTGGCCTTCGGCGAACGACTGGTATACGGGCGCCCCGCACTACCGCGGCTACTATCCGGACTACCGGGGCGACGTAGCGATAATGCATTGCTGCACCGGCAACGGTGCCCGGGCCATCTACTACGCCTGGGAACGCATTTTGGACTTCAACGGGCGAGCACTGCGCGTCAACCTGCTGCTTAACCGGACTTCTCCCTGGGCCGATGTGGACAGCCACGTACCATACGAGGGCCGCGTGGACGTCAAGGTCAAGCAGGACTGCGACCTGCTGGTGCGAATTCCCGAATGGGTATCGCCCGGAGAAGTCGTCTGCCAGCTCAATGAGGCAGCGCGCTCCCCGCAGTGGGACGGGCGCTACGCAAGGATCGGCGAGGTGCAGTCCGGCGACGTGGCGGTGGTGAGTTTCCCCATTGCCTTGCGGAGAGAGACGGTCCACATCCAGGGGAGCGACTATAGGCTGCTGCGCAAAGGCAACGAAGTAGTATCGATCGATCCACCAGGGCGGCACTGTCCGCTTTATCAGCGCGCGCACTACCGCGCCAATGCAACACGCTGGAAGAAGACGACCCGTTTCGTGGCGGACAAGAGAATTCACTGGTAGGCCGACTACACCGTAGCTCATCAGCCATCATGGTGCTTCCGTCACTGACCGTTACGTCCTTGCCCATAAGCGCCCGCCATGTTACAACTTCCGCCAGGGTACTGCAATACCTGACTTCGGTTTCCCTGCCGCAGCCGCTTCTCTCTCTTTCGTCGCGGCCCTGATCGGAGTAAGATGGCGGCGTCAGGCGCTCGCCCTGCGCCTGGCGGCGGCACACCGACAGCCGCTGACGGAAGCACCGCCAAGACCCCAGCGGGGCACCCTAACAGCCCGTGGCTAAAGTGGCTTCTTGCGCATCCGGGCTTTCTTCGGCTGGCTGAGAAGCCCGAATTCGGCACTCTCAGCGGGCCTGTTTGCTGGCTCAAGGGCGTACGACGACTTCTGCCACGGGCTGCTAAGGCATTGGCCCGACAATGCCCTCAATATCGCCATAGGGCGTACCCGCCGCAAGCAGGCCATGGAAGCGATCCTCCCACTCCCGGACGGCTTGTGCCCGAGCGGTGACATCATTGAGTTCGTCTGGTCGTATAACGACAACGCCGTCGTTATCCCCCACGATGACGTCGCCCTGGTGAATGGTCCTGCCTCCCACGAGTACCGGCACTCCGACAGCCACCGCTGAAGCCATGCCCATTATGTAACCCGGCGTGACGTGTCGCGAAAACACGGGGAACTCCATCGCCATCAGATCGTGGGTATCACGCACAGCCCCCTCCACCAGCGCGCCGACATACCCGTGTTTGCGTGCCATCGTTGCAGCCCCCTCGCCAAATATCCCGCGGTCATGCAACTCGACTGGCACCTGTATGACGATAATCGACGCGGACGCCTCTGACTGAGATTCGTAAGCGGTGATCAATGGCGTCAGATCAGCCGAGTCCTTCTGTGTGGCAACTTCGAGCCGCACGGTCACTGCCGAGCCAAGCATTCTGCTGAACGGCACTACCGGTCTGATACCGTTATCCAGGTGCCCTTCCGGCAGTCCCAGGCTTGACCTGGCATCCGCAAGGAGGGGCGTCGACAAGGACAGTAGGGCGTCTCGGACCTCTGACTCCAACATTGGGAGCTCCAGTGAGATAGGGCGTGTGAGTGCTTCCGTCACTGACTGTTAGCTCTTGCCCGTAAGCGTGTCCCATGCTACACGCCGCCGCAGGATTCCGCAATGTCTTGTCTCATCCTCCGGGCATCGATGGGCACGACTGGAACAAGCGACCTGGCTGCGCTCCCCCCATGCAGCGTGCCCACGCGTGTTCCATCCCTGAGAGCCGCGCAAGGCTGCTTACCAAAATCCAGACATGACCCAAGAACCAGGAAACACACCTCATTTGGCTGAAGTGTTACCCCTATGCACGGCCCGTTTCGTCGCTCCTGCGTCGGAAGAACGCCCCAGGGAGGGTGTTTGAGAGCGTCGGGGTCAGCGCGGGGGCCGCTCTTCTCTCTTTCGTCGCGGCCCTGATCGGAGTAAGATGGCGGCGTCGGGGGCTCGCGCTGTGCTTGGCGCTGGCGCTGTAACAGTTACTGACGGAAGCACCGCCAGCTGGCTCAGATGTCCAGACAAGAGCAGCATACGGGAAAGATCGATCAAGAGGGCTTACTTGGAATGGAAATCTTCTCGTGGGGAGAAGACAAGGAACCTCAGAAAGGAGGCTTGGCATGAGTAGGAGAAAGATTGCGGCAACGGCGGGAGTTGCCCTGGCAGTCGCGGGTCTCGGGGTATGGCTGATGACGGCCCGCGTGGCTTACGCCCACTGCGACGCGCTGGATGGTCCCGTTGTGACCGACGCGAAGCCGGCACTGGAGACGGGGGAGGTGACGCCGATCCTCAAGTGGGTCAAGAAGGAGCACGAGGAAGAGATCAAGGCAGCCTTCAAGAAGACGCTGGCTGTAAGGGTCAAGGGACCCGAGGCGAAGGAACTGGCCGACACATACTTCGAGTTATAACCGAAAGTTGTGTTTAGACGAGGAGGGG
>CAZXDF010000341.1:0-3993 GCA_964639345.1 uncultured candidatus Brocadiaceae bacterium
ACGGGTCAAGGCAGGCCGTCTGAGTTCTCAAGGCAGGGGGCTTGCAGCCACTCCGGAGCGCGTTTGCAGCTCATCCCGGCAACAGGTAGAATCCCGCAGAATGCTACTGTCGGTCGGATACAATCGGTATCTTGGTGCTACGCTTGGCAGAGAAGGGGAAGGAATCTGTAAGCCGCTTTTCAGTCCTGCTGGAAGCCCCCGATAGCGGCCTTGATAGCAAAACCAGCGAAATGATAGCAACCAGCAAAAGCGAAGAGGGCTGAGAGCGGCAAATTCGGCATCCTCATGGCTCCGTCCAGTTGCTCCACTACCGGTCGGACTGCTCGGGGCCGCCGCGTGTGGAGCACATCCCTGATGCCTTCGGGGCGACGTGAGCCACCCCCGGCGCGCGGCGCACAGGGCCGGCGCAGGCGCGGTATTTTGCGCGAGAGCAGCCCGAGTCGGGCGGCATCAAGGCAGCCTTTACGCAACCCTTGGGAAGATAGGCAGTTCGGGGGATTGTAGCGGGCCACTGGGAAACGCTCGCGCACCTTTCTCGCTTGACTTTCCCCCCCTGTTCCAGTACATTCATGGGTAATCACCCTGGCGGAGTTAGGCTGTCAGGTGGGTTTTTTTTTGCGCCGAACCATCGTGGTTCCAGACGCTGCGACTTGCACTGGCCGAGGATGGGCGGGATGGCTGAGGATAACGAGGAACAAGCGGTCGACACGGGCGAAGAGCGCGCCGACAAGGACGCAGACGCCGAGGAGGAGGAAGCGACCGGCAGCGATGCCGTGCGCGCCTCGGTCACCCGTGAGGGAGCCTGCGAGTGCACCATCCGCATCGAGAGCGACGCGGACGAGTTGAAACAGCGCTACGATGAGACCCTCGCGACCTTGCAGCAGCAGACCGCCCTGCCGGGGTTCCGCACGGGCAAGGCCCCGACCTCCCTCGTGGCCAAACGGCTTGCCAGCCGCCTGAGGGTGGACGTACTCTCAAGCGTCCTCGGCGAAGGCTACGAGAAGGCCGTCAAGGACAACGATTTGACCGTGGTGGCGGAGACCGAGGCACCCGACGTCGAGCAGGTGGAATGGGAGGTCGGCGAGCCCGTCGATTTCACCGTCAAGTGCGAGGTGCTGCCGGCCATCGACATCACGGAGGAGCAGTACAAGGGCGTCAGGGCCCAGGTTCCGAAGTTTGAGCTCACGGGCGAGCTGGTGCAGGAGGAGATGGAGGGCTTCGCACGGCAACTGTCGCGCTGGGACAAGCTGGAGGGCGGCTCAGTCCAGGAGAAGGACTTCGTCAAGGTCCAGGTGACTGTCCCGGGCGAGAGTGAAGAGGCCGCATGGACGGGCGAGCTTGATTTCTACGCCGGCACCGATCGGATGGGGCCGTTCCAGGTCGAGGGCCTCAAGGAGGCCGCGACGGGCCTGAGCGCAGGTGAGAGCGTCGAGCTGCAGGGCACGCTCGGGGAGGAGTTGGGGCCGGAGACGGACGAGGGCCTCAAGGCGATGGCTGGTCAGACGGTTGCGCTCCGGGCCGAGGTGATCGAGATGTCCCGCCTCAACGTGCCGGAAATCGACGACGAGCTCGCGAAGAAGCTCGGCATGGAGGACGCGGGGCAGGTTCGCGAGATCGTGCGCGAGAGGCTCGAACGGCGGCTGGCAGGTGAGAAGAAGGAGGCCGTTGAGCGCGCCGTGATGGACGCGATTCTGGACCGCGTCCCAATGGAGATGCCCGCCTCTCTGGTCGAGAGGGCCACCGTGGACGAGCAGAAGCGCCTGATCTCGCGGGCGATCATGCAGGGCATCGGCATGGAGCAGGCGCAGCACGTGGCTGCGGAGAACGTCGATCGCTTCCGCGAGGCGGCGCTCAGGAACCTCAAGAGATCCTACGTGCTGCGCAAGGTCGCCGAGCGGGAGAGGGTCTTCGTCCTCGACGGTGAGGTCAAGGAGCAGGTCCGCGCCCTGGCGGCCCGCGAGGGCTGGTCAGAGCAAAGGACCGAGCACTACATGAAGGAGAACGACCTGGAGAGCAGCCTCCGGGACGAGATGCGCTCCGAGAAGACGATGACGTTCATAATAGAGAACGCAGAGCTCGAGGAGGCCGCGCCCGAAGAGCTTGCCGCCGGCGAACCCGACGAGACGACCACCACCGAGCAATAGACGAGTGCCAGCCGGCGGGGCATGGAAAGGGATGGAAGAGGCGTGAGAAACCGAGATCAGCACGAGCCCGAGCCGCTTGCGCCGCTGGGCGGCACGCTCATCCCCACGGTGATCAAGAAGACGTCCACCGGCGAGCGGGGCTACGATATCTTCTCGCGCCTGCTGGAAGAGCGTATCATCTTCATCGGCGGCGTGATCAACGACGCCCTGGCCAGCACCGTCATCGCCCAGTTGCTCTACCTTCAGAGCGAGAACAAGAACGAGGACATAAGCATCTACATACACTCCCTGGGCGGCCTGGTGACGAGCGGACTGGCCATCTATGACACCATGCAGCTGATCGAGCCGGACGTGACCACCTTCGCGGTCGGCGAGGCCTACAGCATGGGCGCGGTGCTGCTGGCGGGCGGGACCAAGGGCAAGCGCCACGCCCTGCCGCACGCGCGCGTCATGCTGCACCAGCCATGGGGAGGAATGGAGGGGACGGCGGGCGACATCAGCATCCACGCCGAGGAGATGCTGAAGCTGCGCGACTGGATCAACGACATTCTCGCCCTACACACCAACCAGCCCATCGAGCGGATTGCGGAGGACACGGAGCAGGAGTTCTACATGTCCGCCCAGGAGGCTAAAGAGTACGGCATCGTGGACGAGATACTTGCCGCGTCGGAGAAGAAGCCGATCATAGATGATGTGCGCTGACCCGCCGGTCGGCGGCACGCGAAGCACGGGCCTGGTTCCATAGTGGAGCGCATTCGACATGCCAACTGGCAGCAAGCGTGAGGGCCACAAGGAGGCCTGCTCCTTCTGCGGGAAGGGGTACGATTCTGTCCGCCGTCTCATCCGCGGCAGCCACAACACGTTCATCTGCGACGAATGCGTGGAGTTGTGCTACTCCATCATCCGGCAGGAAGCCGTCTTCGAACACGGAGCGCCCGAGCTGGACCGGGTGCCCACGCCCGAAGAGGTCAAGGCCGAGCTGGACCAGTACGTGATCGGCCAGGAACGGGCCAAGATGACGGTCGCCGTCGCGGTCAACACGCACTACAAGCGCATCCTCTACAAGGCCGACGGGGGCGTGGAGCTGGACAAGAGCAACGTGCTGCTGATCGGGCCTTCGGGCTGCGGCAAGACCCTCCTCGCCCGCGTGCTCGCCCGGTGCCTGAACGTCCCGTTCGCCATCGCCGACGCCACGACGCTTACTGAGGCGGGCTACGTGGGCGAGGACGTCGAGAACGTCCTGCTCAAGCTCATCCAGGCCGCCGACTTCGACGTTGAGCGGGCGCAGAAGGGCATCATTTACATCGACGAGCTCGACAAGATCGGCAAGACCAGTCGGAACGTCAGCATCACGCGCGACGTCGGCGGCGAGGGCGTTCAGCAGGCCCTGCTCAAGATGCTGGAGGGCACGCTTGCGAACGTGCCCACGCACGCCGGCCGCAAGCACCCCGAGGAACAATACATCCAGATCAACACCGCCGATATACTGTTCATCGCCGGCGGAAGTTTCACCGGCATCGACGAGATAATCCGGCAGCGCACGAATCAGCGGCGCATCGGCTTCACCGGCGCCGCGGGCGGGAGCGAGGGCGAGTCCGAGCTGGGCGCGCTTCTGCAGGATGTCAACGAGGACGACGTCATCAAGTACGGCCTCATCCCGGAAATGGTGGGCCGCATGCCGGTTATCGCGCCGCTGCTGCCGCTTACGCGCGAGGAGTTGGTGCGCATACTGCTGGAGCCGCGCAACGCCGTGGTGCGCCAGTACCAGAAGTTCTTCGAGCTCGAGGAGGCAAACCTCGAGTTCACCCCGAAGGCGCTCGCCGCCATTGCCGAGAAGGCCATCGACAAG
>CAZXDF010000342.1:0-5173 GCA_964639345.1 uncultured candidatus Brocadiaceae bacterium
GAAGCTCGACGGCAAGGTCGGCGGGGCGTTCACGAGCTCGGGCGTCATCGGCGGGGGCAACGAGACCACGATACTCAGCATCCTGGGCGCGATGCTTGTCCGCGGCATGATCATTCAGGGCTATCCCGGCGGCGACCACTACGGGCCGGTGGCTGTCGGCATGGTCGACGACCGCGCGGCCAGGCTGTGCGCAACGCTGGGCGCGCGCGTGGCGGAGCTCGCCGCCCGCCTGGCCTGACGCCCTATCCGTACCGTGCAGGAACTTTTCGGGCGCGAGGACGTTGGACAGGCACGACAGGTTAGCATAGGGTGCCTCATTTGCTTTCCACCGTAGCGGTCTTGTGCGGAGACCAGATTATCAGCGGTCACGCCATCTGGGAGTGATCACATGGACGAACGGGTTGCCCGACTGAAGAGTCCCGGGGAATGCGAACAGTTTATCGCAAACGTCAAAGACCGGCTTCCGGAGCTTGCGCGTCTTGCGCGTCGGCGGGCCGTCGAGCTTCGCGCGGCCGCCCATGAAGCGAAGACAGACGCCGAGCGGGAGGCGGTCCAGGCGGTCTACGCGTATGAGGAGGGCCTCTTCAAACAGAGGGGAAAGAGGATCCGTGCGAGTCGCACGTGGCAGATGATCGAGAAGCACGGGATAATCGGGGCGGTGGAAAGGGTTGTGAACCGTCGGAGTGAGTCGGCCGGATACAAGACGCTCGTGGAGATGGGCATGCAAGATATGTCGTTCGAGGCGGTGGTTCTGCGTCACCCGGCTGCTTTCAGCCCCGAAGCGGCCAAGCGCTCGGCGGAACGTTTGCAGGAATGGAACCAAGCGTAGCCCGTTGGCTCTCAGGCCCAGCCTGACGCCGTAGAGGACGGCATACCCGCTGCCCCCTGACCTAAGGCGCGACACGCCTGCTTCTCGGCCGATCTGCAAGAGCTACGAATTACGCCTTTTCCTGCCGGGCCGACCGGATGAGTTCGATGCCGGCCTGTCGCGCGTCCTCGAGGTAGTCGGCGCGTGTCTGAACGTCCTTCCGGTCGTCCAGCCCGGGATAGAAGCGGCTCACGGCGCAGGCCATGTTCAGCTCCATCATCCAGGTCTTCACTAGCGTCAGCGTCGACTCGTAGTAACGCCGCCGGTCCATCGCCCCCACGCAGAGGAACATGCCGCTCCGGCGCGGCTGCGGCGGGTCTTCGAGCAGCGTGCGGCGCGCCCAATAGCACTGGAACCGATCGATCAGCACCTTGAGGTGTCCGGGCACGGACGTGAAATACAGGGGGCTGGCCACCACCAGGTGGTCGCAGGCCTCGAAGCGGGGGTAAATCTCCTGCATCTGGTCCTTCACGACGCAGCGCCCGGTCTTGAAGCAGCCGTCGCAGGCGCGGCAGGGCGCGATCGAGAGCTGGTAAGGGATCAGCGTTTCGATCTCGGCCCCCGGCTCGGCCTCGCGGATGCCTTCCAGCGCCTTCTCCAGGAGCGCATCGCTGTTGCCATTTCTCCGCGCACTCCCGGCGACGGCGAGGACTTTCGTCATATTGCGTTTCCTCCCGGCAATCAAGCGCCTCGATCGGTGAAGACCACGCCGGGCCGGTAGACCGTGGGATCGGGAACGCCGGCCTCAACGAACCCGCATCGGCGCAGGGCGCAGGCGTCGCACCGCCCGCAGGCGCGTCCCTGGGCGTCGGGATTATAGCAGCTCAGCGTAAGCGAGAAGTCCACGCCCAGTTCGGCACCTTTCCGGATGATCTCCGCCTTGCCCATGTATTGCAGAGGTGCCACGATCTCCGGCGGCCGCCCCTCCACCGCCCGACGGGTCGCCAGGCGCGCCAGCCTGCGGAATGCGTCCACGTACTCCGGCCGGCAGTCGGGGTAGCCGCTGTAGTCGACGGAATTGACGCCCAGGTAGACGAGATCGGACTCCGTAACCTCCGCCAGCGCGAGCGCGTGGGCAAGAAAGACCGTGTTGCGCGCGGGCACATACGTCGCCGGGATGCCGGCGCTCATTTCCTCGGCGCTTCGGCCCTCGGGAACCGGCACCGCCATATCGGTCAGCGCCGAACCTCCCAGCTCGCCCAGGGACAGGGGCACGATCCTGTGGTCCGCCGCGCCCAGCGCCGCCGCGACCCGGGAGGCTGACGCAACCTCCAGCTCGTGGCGCTGGCCGTAGCGGAACGTCACGGCGTGGCAGCGGTGTCCCTCGCTCAGGGCGATGGCCAGGGTCGTGGCGGAGTCCAGGCCCCCGCTCAGGAGCACGATTGCGTCGGACGGCGTGCGCGCCATTGTGTCGCCTTCCAGGAAGCCGGCAGGGGTCTCACGCGTGCGCCTGCCAACAGCCATTGTAAACGGAGCTGTGGCGGGGGTCCAAGGGCAGGAGGGGCGGGCGAACTCGACGTTCGCATGGCACGAGAGGAAACGCAAGGGGAAGGACGGTGGACACGCACTCTCAGCGGACGGGGCGGGAGAAGTCCTTACGCGCTCGGCGGTGTCTCGGATGCCTGGGGTGCCTCAGCGGCGGGCTGCGACTCGCGGCTGGGAGCCCGGCTCTCCAGAAGGGGCAGGGCCCGCTGGGCCTTCTCGTGCATCGACTTTCCGATCTTGAACGACACGACCGCCTTGGGTCCCACGTAAACGACCTCGTCCGTCTTGGGGTTCCTGGCTTTTCTTGCCGGCTGGACCCTGGTATCGAAGACACCGAAGTTCCGCAACTCCAGCCGCCCTCCTCTGGCCAGTTCGTCGATGATCTCGTCCAGGAAAAGCTGGACGACCTGCTTGGTCACCAGCTGGGTCTGGCCGGTTTGCCGGGCTATCCTTTCGCAGAGCTCCCTCTTTGTTACCGTTCGATTAGCCACCTATGATCTCCCCTGTGGTCGATATCATTGCTTCCTGTCGGAACCCGCACGCTTCATACGACTTACCGGCGGATTCTAAATAATGCGCGCAACCTTGTCAAGGGTAATCTGAAGAAATCAAGTCGCATTCTCCCGGCGTTCGCCCCTGCCGTTGCCGCTCTCGCCGGATTGCCGCAAGCCTTGCGCAAGTGGTGACTTGAAAAGCGGACGCTCCTCGGTTAAGTTCACAGCGATGTCCTGAAGCCCTGTGGTCCGCACCCCGAAGTCACCTTGGAGGGAGCGAGTGTCGTGAGCCTGATGGGCCTCGATATCGGAACGACGGGCACGAAAGCCAATGTGTTGAGCGAGGCTGGACGGGTCATCGCCAGCGCATACCGCGAATATCCCCTGGAGCACCCGCGGCCCGGCTGGATCGAGCTCGACGCTGAGCTCGTCTGGCAGTGCGTGCGCCAGGCCGTCGGCGAGGCCGCGGCCGGAGCGCGGAAGGACCCCGTGCGCGCCCTCGCCATCAGCACCCTCGGCGAGGCTGCCGTGCCGGTGGCCGCTGACGGCACGGTGCTCGCCGCCAGCATCATCGGCTTCGACAACCGGGCCTCCGACCTGTTCGACCGCTGGATACAGGACCAGGACCCGGCCGAGATCATGCGCATCACCGGCCAGCCGCCCAGCCAGATGTTCACCATCGTCAAGATGATGTGGATCAAGCAGAACCAGCCGGATCTCTACCGGCGCATCCACAAGCACCTGACCTTCGGCGATTTCGCACACCTGGAGATGGGTCTCGAGCCGCGGATCGACTACTCGATGGCCGCGCGGACGATGGCCTTCGACATCCACGGCAAGGTCTGGAGCGAGTCGATCTGCGAGGCGGCCGGCGTCTCGCCGGAGCTGTTCAGCCCTGCCGTTCCGACGGGCCGGATCGTTGGCCAGCTCGGCGCGCGGGCCGCCGAGGAACTCGGGCTTCCGCCGGGGTGCGTCGTGTGCGCCGGCAGCCACGATCAGCCCGCCGGCGCGCTGGGCAGCGGCGTGACCGAGAGCGGGGCGGCCATGGACGCCACTGGCACCGTCGAGTGTTTTGCGGTGGCCATGCGCGAACCGGTCGTGAACGAGACCATGCTCACCAACAACCTGGCCTGCTACCCGCACGCCGCCCCTGGCCTCTACGTTTCGCTGGCGTTCAACTTCACCGGCGGCTCGCTCCTACGCTGGGTGCGCGACACCTTCGGGGAGGTGGAACGGCGGGAGGCCGACCGGCGCGGCGTGGACGTCTACGAGGTGCTGATCGAGGCGATGGACGATGAGCCTACCGACATCCTCGTTCAGCCTCACTTCACCATGGCCGGCACGCCCTACATGGACGCCAATCCCGTGGGCGCCATCCTCGGCCTGACCCTCAGCACCACGCGCGGCCAGTTCCTGAGGGCCATCCTGGAGGGGATCAGTTACGAGCTGAAGCTGAACCTGGAGATCCTGGCCCAGGCGGGCGTCGAGGTTACCGAGTTCCGCGCCATCGGCGGGGGGGCGAAGAGCGATTTTTGGCTCCAGCTCAAGGCCGACATGTACAGGCGGCCCGTGGTGCGGCTTCGGGTGCCGGAGGCTGCCAGCCTGGGCATGGCGATTGCCGCCGGCGTGACGCTCGGAATCTATAGTTCCGCCGGCGAAGCCGCAAAGGAGCTTGTTGTCCCGCAGGAGACATTCGAGCCGGACCCGAAGAAGGCGGACCACTACGACAGGATGCTGCCGCGCTACAGGGAGGTCTACACGGCGACCAAGGCTTGGCAGCGCGAGGTGGGGTATCGACAGGACTGACGATGCAATCGGATAGTTCCTTGACGGCCGGTCCCGACCTGCTCATTCGCGGCGCATGGGTCATGGACCCTGCAGGCGGAATAGACGAGGTCTGCGACGTGCTGGTGATCGAGGGGCGGGTGGCGGGCGTCGGGGCGGGCATAGGGCCGCACGGGCGGGGCAGTGCCGTGCAAGTGATCGACGCGACAGGGCTGTGGCTCTGGCCCGGGCTGGTGGACATTCACGTGCACTTTCGGGAGCCCGGCTTCACGCACAAGGAGACCATCGCGTCCGGCTGCGAGGCGGCGCTGCGCGGCGGCTACACGAGCGTCGTGTGCGAGCCCAACACGGACCCGCCGCTGGACTCGGCCGAACTGGCGATGGCGCTCCACAACAGGGCCGAGGCCGCCAGCCCTGTGCACGTGTATTTCAAGGCCGCGATGACGCGGGGCAGGGCGGGGAAGGAGGCCGGTGATTTCGAGTCACTGGCGGCCTGCCCCAACGTCGTGGCGTTGAGCGATGACGGCGATCCCGTGACCGA
>CAZXDF010000343.1:0-7027 GCA_964639345.1 uncultured candidatus Brocadiaceae bacterium
AAATCCTACAAATCCTCAGCATCTGTCTTTTCGAGAAAGTTCCGCTCTGCGAAGCACTTACGACGGCGCTCTCGGAAAACAGAGAACCCTGTTTCCGCAAACAGTTGCCACTGTTCGACTTATAACCGGACAGTAGTGGTGCCGATTTGCGATTGCCGATTCTAAAGGCGCCCATCGTAACTCTCCCCGGCTTCCCGGATGCCTGAGCCAGCAGCGGTCTGCCGAGAAGCAGCTATGATGGCGACCAGTTCATCAGCTTCCGCCAGTAGAGGTGCCACGAGCTCCTCTTTCAAGAGCCCGGCCTCGATAATCAGTTCCATCCAATAAGCGCTCTCGCCGGCCTCTTCTTCGACGATTCCCAACTTGGCGATAAACTCCGCCTTCGACCGGCCGCGACACGCCGCCCGATAGTTGGCTCCAACCGATGTGCCGGAGCGCACAAGCTGGTTGCCTATGACCCTGCCTTGGGTATTGCGGGGCAGCGCGCGCACGAGTTTCATCACTCTCAGCGCGAACGCCTTTGTCCGTTTCTTCAGATCCTCTTCTTTCATGCCCCCTCCTCATTCAAGGGTGCCGACCGGAATCCGGACCATATCGTCTCACAAATCGACAATCGCAAATCGGCAATCGAAAATGGCGGCCTTCCGCCGCCTACTTTCCGATGCAGAAGCGGCTGAAGATGCGGTCCAGGACGTCCTGGCCGGTGACTTGGCCCGTCACCTCGCCGAGAGCGTCGGTGGCCTCGCGAAGGTCGAGCGCGACGAACTCGTAGCCCAGGCCCTCGCGCGCCGCCCGCACGCCGTCCTCCAGGTGGCCCAGGCACCGGCGCACGGCCCCGCGCTGGCGCGCGTTGAAAAGGCAATCCGCTGCCGATGCGTCAAGCCGCCCCTCGAAAACCGCCCGCCCCAGCGCCTCCCTCAGATCCTCCAGCCCCTCGCCGGTCAGCGCGCTCGCGTGGATCACCTCAGCCGCCAGGTCTGCGAGCGGCGCCTCATCGAGCGCCAGCGGCAGGTCGCACTTGTTGACCACGCACAGCACGCGCGCCCGCTCGACGAGGCGGCCCGGGGCCAGGTCCTCGTTCGAGCCCTGCTTCGAGCCGTCCAGCACGAGGACCAGAAGCTGGGCGGTGCGGGCCAGCCGGCGCGTCTGCTCGACGCCCAGCGCCTCCGGTCCCCGCGCGCCAGTGCGCAGCCCGGCCGTGTCCGTGAGAGCAAAGGTAACGCCGTGCACCTCCACGTCGCGCCGGACGTGGTCGCGGGTCGTTCCCGGCTCGCGGTGGACCAGGGCGACCTCCTCCCCGGCGAGGCGGTTGAGCAGGCTGGACTTGCCCGCATTGGGCGGCCCGCACATGACCACGCGCACCGCGCCGCCGGCTGCCAGCTCATCGCGCCCGGTCTCGATTTCGGCGGCCAGGCGGGCGCCGATGCGTTCGACGCGGATGAGCAGGTCGTCCTTGGCGATGAGCTCGATGTCCCCCGCGCCGAAGTCGAGCGCGGCCTCGACCAGCGCGCGCAACTCGGCCAGCTCGTTCTGGATGTCGGCGCACTCGCCCGAGGCACGCCCGTTGAGTCGCGCGCCGGCGGCCAGAAGTTCCGCTTCGCTCCGGGCGCGGATCACCGCGAGCACGGCCTCGGCCTGCGCCAGGTCGATGCGACCGCTGAGGAACGCGCGCTCGGTGAACTCGCCCGGCCGCGCGAGCCGGACCGCGCCGCTTGCGGTGAGATCGTCCAGCACCATGTCCAGCAGCGGCGGGGAGCCCGGCAGGTGAAGCTCCATCACGTCCTCGCGCGTATAGGAACGGGGCGCGCGCATCACGTAGAGCGTCGCCGGCACCTCGAGGCCGCCCTCGGTTTCGAGGGTTAGCGTGCCGGGCGTCGCGCGGAAAGTGCAGCCCCAATCCTTCTCGGATGCCCCGTCCGCTCGAAAGCGTTGCCCCACCGCCTCCATCGCCCCCGGCCCGCTCAGCCGCACCACCGCCCTCGGCGAGGAGCCCGCCGGAGTCGAGATCGCGACGATGGTGTTCGATTCGTTCACGCAGCAATTGCCGCTGCGGCTACCCGAATACCCGGGGTGGCGCGCTCTAAGTACCTGTAGAAACGGGGTAGCGCGGCCGTCCCGGCCGCGGCCACGAAGCCCATGGTCGAAAGCCACAGACCTCCTTCATCTATGATTCCGCATCTGTATGATACCATCGGTTCCAGGCGAACGGGTAGTCCTCCGGTGCCTCGACGATCCCTGCGCGGACCGGGTTCTCCCACAGGTAACGCACCTTCTCCTCAAGATCGCTCTCCGAGCGTACAATTCGGTCGTAGAACCCGCGCTGCCAAACCGGTCCTAGTCTCCCAGCGCGGCGATTGATCTGATGGGCCGAATAGCTCTTGATGCTGCCCGCAATCCGGACCAGTGTCCACGGCTTCCCACGAGGCCCCAGACACGGCGTCAGTATCAGATGCATATGGTCGGGCATGCACACAGCGGCATATAGGCTGTAGCGGTCCCGATCGAAGTGGCGGGCGGCGGCCAGAGCAATCCGGCGGGCCTCTGCTTCGAGCTCACGTGCTTTCGTGTGAAACGAGATGCAAACCGGGTGGCCTTCTTCCTGCAATCGCATTGTCTGGTCCTCGTACGACGGCCGCGGCGAGACGCCGCGGCTACCCAGGGGTTTGCGCGAGACGCCGCGGCTACCCGAGTGCAGGGGTAGAGCGGCCGTCTCGGCCGCGACACGGTAACGCTCGAACCGCGGCGAGACGCCGCGGCTACCCAAGACTTCGCGCGGGACGTCGCGGCTGTCCTACATCTCGAACGCAACCTCGGGCCGGGAGAGCAGGAACTCCTCGGCCTCAGCGGTCCAGAGGCCGTCGCGCGATGTGAGGCGGGCGAGCTCGGCGTAGACGCCCTTGAGCGGCTCGTCGGCGCACTCGGCGCGTTCGGCGAACTCCGCGATCGCGGTCATCGGCATCCGCACGTGCGTGTAGACGAGCTTCTTGCCCCCGTGGATCTCCGGCAGGCGCAGGATGGTGTCGGCGGCCGAGTCCAGCCCGCCCACGTGCGTGATCATGACGGCCGGGTTGATCCTGCCTTCGGCCATCAGCTCGAGCGAGATGAGCATGTCCGTGGTGTTGCCGCCGCTGGTGCCGACGAGGTGGTGGCGCTCGTAGTGGACGTTGTAGAAGTTCACGGGGGCCTTGAACGCCCTGTCCTGCGGGCCGGCGAAGAAGTTCAGGCACCCGTCGAGCGCGAGCATCGCGTCGCCCTGCTCGATGACGGCGGCGTTCGGGAAGTAGACGAACACGTCGTCCATCATCTCCCCGCCGGTCAGATCGCGCACGCAGTCCACCAGGCCCCCCGGGCCGCCGGGCAGCTCGGCGGGGTTCACGTAGACGAGCTTGACGCCGTTCTTCGCGGCGTCCTGCTGTGTAAAGAGCCGCCTGGTGCGTTCGATGCGCTCGGGGCTGATGTCGGTGACCAGTAGCAGGCGGGGCCTGCGCGGGCCGTGAAGTGCGAAGTCGATCGCCCCCTGTCCCATCGGCCCGGCCGAGGCCAGCAGGGCGCAGTTGCCGCTCTCGATGATGCCGAACTCGTGCACGTAATCGGCGGGGTCGGGGTGGTGATACTGCGCGCGGAACGCCCCGACGATGCACGACATCGGCTCGGCGAGCGAGGCCTTGAAGAACGCGTCCCCCTCGTAGGGCAGCAGGCAGTCCATGACCATCACTTCCTGCGGGATGATGATCTTATGCGCGTTGCCGCCGATCCAGCGGTAGGAGTAGCCGGGGGCGTCGGTCGAGCCCTCATACATCAGGGCGGGCTGGATGCCGAACTTCTGCCCCGGCTCAAACCGGTCGGCCCACTTCGCGCCCACTTGCAGGATGCGCCCGGCGAACTCATGCCCGAGTATCGTGGGGCGCTCGGCCACGTCGTCCGGGACGCGCTTGTGCTCGGGGCCCAGCACGGCGCCCTTGTGGGTGGACATGCAGATGCTGTTGGAGACGACCTCGGCCACGATTTCGTCATTGGCCGGGTCGGGCAGCTCGAACTTCTCCAGCCGCAGGTCGTGCCTGCCGTAGATTCTCAGCGCAACGGTCTCTATCGACATTCTGCATGGCTCCTTGAAGCAGTTGGGGTCAGCGCGGCGGCCCATTATAGCGGCGAGCGGGGGACGCGCCAAACGGAGCGCCCGAACGCGGGGTGCGCATCCCCTCGAACCGGTGCCATTGTCCGCCATGATCGGGCCGGGCCTGCCCTGCACTGGTGCCCTGCACTGGTGCTGCGCGGGTCTCTCGTGCATAATGGGCGGGCGTGTGGGGCTGCGTCGGCGGGAACGCCCTGAGAGAGACCACCGAAGGGGACGGATCGAGGAGCAATGGCAGAGAAGAAGAAAAGGACGGCGATCAGCCCCACGCGGGCCGAGGACTACCCGGAGTGGTACCAGCAGGTCGTGCGCGCGGCAGACCTGGCCGAGCCTTCGCCGGTGCGCGGCTGCATGGTGATCAAGCCCTGGGGCTACAGCATCTGGGAAAACATCCAGCGCCACCTCGACGAGATGTTCAAGGCCACCGGCCATCAGAACGCCTACTTCCCCCTGTTCATCCCCCTGAGCTACCTGCAGAAGGAGGCCGAGCACGTCGAGGGGTTCGCGAAGGAGTGCGCCGTCGTCACGCACCACCGCCTGGAAGCCGGCCCGGACGGCCGGCTCGTGCCGGCGGGCGAGTTGGCCGAGCCGCTCGTCGTGCGGCCGACGAGCGAGACGATCATCGGCGCCATGTTCGCCAAATGGATCCAGTCCTACCGCGACCTGCCGCTGCTGATCAACCAGTGGGCGAACATCGTGCGATGGGAGATGCGCACCCGCCTGTTCCTGCGCACCACGGAGTTCCTCTGGCAGGAAGGCCACACCGCCCACGCCACCTCCGAGGAGGCCCAGGAAGAAACCGACCGCATGCTTGACGTCTACGCCGAGTTCGCCGAGGAGCACATGGCGATGCCCGTGATCAGGGGCGAGAAGACCGAGGGCGAACGCTTCCCGGGCGCGGTGGCCACCTACTGCATCGAGGCGATGATGCAGGACCGCAAGGGCCTGCAGGCGGGCACGTCCCACTTCCTGGGGCAGAACTTCGCCAGGGCCTCCGGCATCCAGTTCCAGGACGCCGACGGCGAGCTGGTCCACGCCTGGACGACCTCGTGGGGGGTTTCGACGCGGCTTATCGGCGGCCTTGTCATGACGCACGCCGACGACGACGGGATGGTAGTGCCGCCGCGCGTGGCGCCGCTTCACGTCGTGATCCTGCCGGTGATCCACGCGGAGGACGCACGCGCCGAGGTCATGGCCTACTGTGAGGGCCTGGAGCGGGAGCTTCGGGGCGTGGCCTACCACGGGGCGCCGGTGCGAGTCGAGACGGACACGCGCGAGCTGAGCGGGGGCGAGAAGAGCTGGTCATGGATCAAGAGGGGGGTCCCGATCCGGCTGGAGGTGGGGCCGCGCGACATCGCCAAGGACTCCGTCTTCGTCGCCCGGCGCGACCGGGGGCGCAAGGAGCGCTTCGGCCAGGGGCGGGCCGAGTTTGTCGTGACCGTCGCGCAGACGCTCGACGAGATCCAGCAGGGCTTGCTCGAGCGCGCGCGCGAGCTCATGCGCACGCACACGCGCCGGATCGACTCGAAGGATGAGCTGTACGACTTCTTCACGCCCGAGAACCCCGAGAAGCCGGAGATCCACGGCGGCTTCGCGCTATGTCACTGGGGCGGCGACCCCGAGGTCGAGGAGAAGTTGGCCGAGGACCTGGGCGTCACGATCCGCTGCATCCCACTCGATGCCGAAGACGAGCCCGGCGAGTGCATCCTCAGCGGCAAACCCAGCGCGCGCCGCGTCGTGGTCGCCAAGGGCTATTGAAATCGAGGCTCATTCGTCGCGCGCCCAGGGGAGCCTGGACGAGGTGGGTAGTTGGGTGTAGGGGAGGAAAGCTAGAATGGCTGGAGATACACCCGAGCCTAGTAAGGAGACCACAACGTGTATCATGTGGCCTTTGATTGATTTCGAGGCCGACTGGCCTGACCGCTGCGATTTTGCGGCTGAGCTGAGCGTGATACGCGCTGAGGCGGAAATCCTTGACAGGCTACCGGAGCTTGCAGAGTTAGGCAATGACGTCTACTTCAAGGAAATGCAATTCAGCGAGCTCGACCAGACGACGGGCCAGTGGGTTCCGATGAGCTCCCCGCCCCGCGTGCAATGGCTGCTGGTCACAAGATTCTACTTGTGCAGTGAGGGGGCAACGGGCCCCAGACTGAATAGCCACGCTGGAGAAGAAAATCTGGCGAGGCGGCCTGCTCGGCTGGACGGGATTCATAGAGAGCTCGCCCGGAGTTTCATAAGCGCACTTGATATCGTTAGGCCAAGTCCGACAAAAGCCCCAGTGCGATTCAAAGCAGATGTGAATTTCGGAGATGAGGGTGCCGAGGTAAAACGGGTGGATAGGGTGGAAGGCAAGCGGTATGAACTCTTGGATGCCGAGACTGGGCGTCTGGTGCCTTGCACGACTCTGAGCGAAGACGACGAGGAGCTGGCGAAGATTGCGTTCGTCGAGGAACCTTTCTACTCAACGCACGCCTTTGACAATCAGGACCTCCTGAAGCTCCCAGACGTATGGCGGGGCCTGGCCAAACTGCGGGGTCCGGATCGAAGGGCAGCGGCAGCGATCAAGAACGAGCCGGTTGTCGCTGACGACGAACAACGGGGCGAGCGAAGAGACCCAAGCAGATTGGAGCGGGCCTTGGGACTCTTCGAGGAAACGGTGCGGGCGGATCCGTTTCACGCTTTCGTCTCGATGTGCGTAGTTTTGGAGACGTTGTACACGCCTGACAGGGGGGAGGTAACCTACAAGTTCTCTACAAGGCTGGCGTCGTTGCTTGCTGGCGACCAGTCACTTGAGAAGCGGAAAGAGTATTTCCACCGAGCGAAGAATGTGTACAAGCACAGAAGCGATGTCGTGCACGGTGCCAAGCCCCTAGAAATCTGGCCGGAAAGTCCTTT
>CAZXDF010000344.1:0-7384 GCA_964639345.1 uncultured candidatus Brocadiaceae bacterium
CGACGGACTTCTCAGACAGAGCCTAGTCCCCGCTCTCGGCCAGTTCCACGATCCGGCCAAAGTCCTCCGGCTCGCTAATGGCGAGCTCGCTCAGGACCTTGCGGTTGAGCGTAACGTCGGCCTTCTTCAGCCCCGCGATGAACCGGCTGTAGTTCGTGCCGCGCGCGCGCGTGGCGGCGCTGAGCCTGGTGATCCACAGGCGGCGCATGTCCCTCTTCTTGGTGCGGCGGTGGATAAAACCGGTGCGCCAGGCCCTGCGAAGGGTCTCCTTGGCTACGCGATGGAGCTTGCCGCGGTTGCCCCAGAAGCCCTTTACGGCCTTGCTCAGCCGTTTCTTCGCCTTGTGCCTTGCGGCGCCTTTTCGTGTTCTCATCGTCTATTGGTGCCCTTCTCTGTGGTGCGGCAGGGGGGGTCAGCCTGCGCCATACTGGCGTTTCATCATCCGGTGGTCGCCGCTGGATACGTGGCGCCATTGCCTCGCCTGGCGCACGCTCTTGCCGTTCTTGGAACTCATCAGATGGCTCTTCCCGCTGCGGCGGTGCAGAACCTTCCCGGTCTTGGTGATCTTGATGCGTCCTTTCAGGCCCTTATGCGTTTTCATATCGATCCCTCGCTGGGGCGTGCGTGTTGAACTCGTCTTGATGCCCGCCCATCAATATGGGCGGAACGATCGCTCCCCCGCTCTCGACGCTCATGGGGGAGGGCAGTTATTCGCTGGGGGACCAAGGCCATGCCTCACGCCTGGTCCGTTGCCGACCGGGGTTCCCGGCCGCGCGGGGCTCCCGGTCGCGCGCGACTCCCGGCCGCGCGTTCACTTGGGGCTGAGCATCATGCTGAGCCGGCCGGCGCTCTCCCTGGTTGGTGCCCGCTCGATCTTCGCGATGTCAAGAAACCGCTCCCCGAAAATCTTCAGGTGGTCCAGGGCCAGATCGCCATGCGCCTTCTGTCGGCCGGTCAGGTTCATCGTGACCAGCACCTTGTCGTGGGCCATGAGGAACTGCCTGGCGTGCTCCGCCTTGAAGCTCAGATCGTGTTCCTGCGTTCCAGGCTTGATGCGGATCTCTTTGGTCTGGGAGCGGTGGTGCTTATGCTGGGTCCGCTTCTTCTGCCGGTACTTGAACTTTCCGTAGTCGAGCAGCTTGCACACGGGCGGATCGGCCGCCGGGCCCACCTCGACCAGGTCCTGATCTGCCTCGCGAGCCCTCTCCAGAGCCTCCTCACGCGTCACGACGCGCGTTTCACCGTCTTCCTCCACAAGCCGGACCATCTGCGTCCGTATGCGTTCATTGATCCGGAAATCCTGAATTCGCGTCCTCCCTGAAGAGAGTTCTTCCCTGCATCCCACCTGCCACGCCGAGCCCTCGGCGCCTCGTCGCGAACGCCCCGGGGCCGATGCTGTCCATGCCCGCGACACTCAACACCGCGTATTATGGGGCAAAACCGCCCAAAATGTCAAGCCAACTGGGTCCGCCTGCATCACTTGCTACTTCCCCTGGAGCTCGCGCTCCAGCTTCTCGCGCTCATCCCTTGCGCGCGGGTAATACTTGTCGTCGGCGGGAAGCAGTCCGCAGGCGCGCTCTAGCAGGCTCAGGGCCTTCTCCGGGTCGGTCTTCCTGTAGTTCACGCCGTGTTGATAGGCCCTGCGTCCCTGGTCGACCATGCTCTGCAGGCCGTCCTCGCCCATCTCACCGTCGGGGTCCGTGCGGATCGCCTCTTCGTAGAGCCGGCGGGCATTCTCGAACTCTTCCCTCTTCAGCATCTCCGCCGCCCGGCCGACCAGCTTGCCGGCGTGCTCGATGCGCAGGGCCTCCATGCCGTCCCGCCGGCGCGCGGCCTTCTTTCGATAGGCGTTCCCCGCATCGGTCTCCAACTTGGTCAGCGTCAGCCAATGTCTCTCGGCCTCGACGAGCTTCCAGGCTTTCTGGGCCTCGTCGGCAGCCCGGTCGGCCGACAGGACCGACTCGATGCGCTTCTTGAGCGATGTCGCCTCGGGGTTGTCCAGAGCGGCCAGGGCCTTCAAGGCCTTCTCGCCTTCGCCAGCGTTGTAGTAAGACAGTGCCGTGACGTATTGCTCCCTTGCCCTGACCCGCTTGCCCAGGCGCATAGCTTCGGCGTAGTAGGGGCTGGTCTCAGGGATGCGCCCCAGCTTCTCGTGGGCCCTGGCGAAGCGCTCCGAGTCGAGGGCCGTCCTGGCTGATTCCATGAGCCCGGCATGGGTACGATACTCCGTGTATTCCGCCAGGCGGGCCTCGGCGGCCTCCGCCTTCTCGGGGAAGTAGTCGCCCAGCTTGCGAGCGGCGTTCGCGGCGCCCGCCCAGTCCTGCTGCGCGGCGCCAACCCTCACCTGCTCTTCCAGATGTCTGATAACTCGCCTGCGCGCGTCGGCGAAAAGCTCGGCCTTGCTCTCTCGCACGGGGCTCCCCTCGGCGATGCCCGCAAGCTTCTCCCACGCCGCCTCATAGTCGCCAGCCTCCACGAGTTCGTGCGCTTCGTCGGCGGCCTCCTTCTCCGCTAGCACCTCGTGTATCCAGGTGCGGCGGTTGCCGGCGAACTCCCGGATCACTTCGCTCTCCTCCCGGCGCAGCAGGTCCTTGAGGAGGCGGTCCACTTTGAGCCAGTGACCGAAGAAGTCCCCCCGCCACTCGTCCCATACCGCGGCCAGTTCAGCGACGATCTCGGCCGATTTCTTCGACGGCATGCCCCGCATGGCAGCGTCGGCCAGCGCCTTGGCCTTCTGGCCATCGTCCCGGTCGAGGGCCTCGACGGCCCTCTTCAGCAAGGCGGCGTACTCGCGCGTTGATATGGTGGCATCGGGACTGCGGCCGCGGAGCACGCTCGCGACAAGTCCGATGGCCAGCAACAGCCCGATCGCCGCGGCGGCCGCGATGATAACGAACCTGCCCCTGGGGCTGGCCAGCAGGGACCGGCGAGCGGTCGCGGGGGCCTGCCCGGCCGGCACTATCTCCACCTCGCGCCCGGTGCCGGGGTCGGTCACGTACCACCGCCCGTCCCGCTCCACGAGCTGCGGGCCCGCGCCGGCCGCCTCATGCGGGACGAGCGCGCCCGCCGGCGGCGTGGCCTCCCGGTCCTCGACGGTGCCCTCGGGCGCCGCCACGGGCACGAGTGCCCCCGGCGCCGTCGCACCGGCCTTCAGGACAAGGCTTACGTCGCCCGCCAGCACCTCGTCGCCGTCCTTGAGCTTCGCGCTCCGGACCCTGATGCCGCCGACCAGGATCCCGTTGCGGCTCCCCAGGTCCTTGACCTCCACTTCGTCTTCGGTCACGTGGCAGCTCAGGTGACGCCGCGACACGCGCCGGGACTCCAGCGTGAGGTCGCACGTAGGGTCGCGCCCGACGACGTAGAGGCCGGGGGTGAGCAGGAATTCGTACTCTCGCTCTCTCTCGCGGACTATGAACCTCACAGCCCTCTCCGTTGGCGTTTCATGTCCCGTTCGATGGCCCGTTGCAGCAGCCGGTAGAGGAGGTCGACGTTCTGCCTGCGGATGTCGCTCTCGTCCGGCAGGAGCCGCTGGAACTCCGCCAGTCTCAGCATCGCCGTCCTCGCATCGCCGTCCTTGATGAACTGGCCCATTTCGAACGTGACCCGCTTGTATTCCGCGTCGATGGCGTCCTCGACCTCTTCCAGCGCCTCGTCGGCGCGGCGCACCCCGGCGTGATCGTCCAGGCTCCAAAGGAGGGCCAGGGCACGGAGCAGCTCCTGCTTGGCCTTGTAGAGCGCCCCTTCCTCCATGTGCACCTGCGCCCGGCGCATGCTTTCACCGGCCCGGGTGCGTTTGAGTTCCGCGGGCCATTCCTGGGCCTCGAGAAGCGACGCAACCTCTCGCCGGCGCTGCGGCAGCACCCTGACGTGCAGCAGCATGAACCGGTCGCGGTCGCTGCTGTGCAGCCGCACCGTCGTGGTCCCGGCGGACTTGCCCGCGAGCGCCACGGCTACCATCAGCTTCTCCAGCGGCACGTTGACGGAGACGACCCCGTCGTCGGCCACCTCCGGGTGGAACACGAACCCTCTCGGCACCTCGATGAGCCTATTCTCCGTGACGTGCAGCACGGCCCCGCGCTCGGCCTGGGGTCTCTCCGTCGCACCCGAGGGGCCTGCGAAGCGGACGATCAGCACGACGGCGGCGGCCAGCCCCAGCACCAGCGTCACGGCGGGCCACAGGCGCCGTTCCCTCTCCCTGTCCACGGCCTCCGCCGGCGGCGGACCCGGCGCCGCCGGCACACCGGCCGCACCGGCGGGCTGAAACCAGCTCTCCGGCACGGTCGGGCCGGGCAGCGTCGCGCCGGTCGGGGCCGGCTTGCCCGAAAGATCGACCATCACGCCGCTGGCCGGGGTCACCTCGGCGTCATCCTCCTTCGCCTCCGCCGCCATGTCGGGGAAGCTCACGTTCACCATCACGCCGCTGAAGGCGATGATGGCGCCCTCCTTCAGCTCGGCGGAGCCGTCGATGACCTGGCCGTCCAGCCTCGTCTCGTTGCGGCTCCCGGCGTCCTCCAGCACGACGCCGCCGTCCCGGACGTGGATCGTGGCGTGGTGCCGGGAGACGCTCGGCACCCGGAGGACGAGGTCGTTGCGGGAGGAGCGCCCCACGCGGATCGTGTCCGCGTCGGTCTCGAACTGAAGGCCCTTCAGGGCGCTGTTGAGCACTTGGAACCTGAGCCTCATCGCTATGCGATCTCCGCCGCGTCCTCGAAAACCACCTGCATGCCTTCCCTCAGGCCCGCCTCGCCGGCCCATCCCGCCGGGGCTTCCAGGACGGCATCCGCCCCAAGGCACCATGATACCCGCCAGGGCTTCACGCCCGCCACGACGCGCTTCACTCCCCTCGATGCGTCGAGGTAGACCAGGTCGATGGCGAAGCGCATGAAGAACATGTGGATGCTGCTGCACCGGGGGAGCAGCATCCCCGTCCCAGCCTCCAGCCCGCGCCGGCCCATCAGGCCCAGCAGGCGCTCGGTGAAGCTCTCGGCGATCTGTACGCGCGCCAGCAGGCAGCGGCCCGACTCTCCGTCCAGCATTTCCATCTCCCTCATTGCTCGCGGTGCGCTCCCGCTTCAGGCGAAGAAAAGCCTCTTCAGATACTCCATTCCGATCCCGGAGAAGATGATCAAGAAAACCGTGGGAAAGATGAAGACGATCAGCGGGAAGAGGATCTTCACGGGCGCCTCCATGGCCTTCTTCTCCGCCCGGTTCGCGCGATCGCTTCTCATCTGCTCGGCCTGGATCCTGAGCACGGGCCCCAGGTCAGTGCCGAGCTCGTCCGCCTGGATGAGCGAGACGGCGAAGCTGGTCACCTCGCCCATGCCCACTCGGTCGGCCATCTCGCGCAGCGCCTCGCTGCGCGGTTTGCCCAGGCGGATGGCGCGCAGCATTTCCCCCAGCTCCGCCGCCAGGGCAGTGCCCGCAAGCTTCGGCACCAGCCGCCCGAGGGCCGAGGTGAAGTCCAGCCCCGCCTCGACGCTCAGCGTCAGCAGGTCCAGCGAATAGGGCAGGAGCTTGCGGATCTCCCGTCGGCGGCGGGCGAGGCGGCGCCTGAGCCACATGAGCGGCTGGAGAACGCCGATCGCAGGTCCGACCAGCACGGGAAAGCTCGCGCCCGTCAGGGCCCACGCGAGCACTCCGAGACAGGTCCACGCCACGGCGCTGAAACACCCCAGCCCCAGCATCTCGTCGGCCGTCAGGCCCTCGGGGCTGCCGGCCGCCACGAGCACTCGCTGAAGGCCCAGCCGCATGTTCGTGAAGTGGTCCGCCGGGCCGCCTGCAGGCAGGGGCGAGCCCCCCCCCAGGCGCACGCGCATCCAGACTGCGGCGGAGCTGATAAGATGGCCGAAGAAGCGGGCGAAAGGCTTCAGCACGCGGAACGTGAACGAGCCGGCCTCGCCGATCTCGCCGCCCCGGGCCAGGCGTTCCAGCGCGTAGTCCCGGTATACGGACCCGAAGTAGAGCGCCACGCCGAACACGCACAGCCCCGCCGCCGCGGAGTAGACCAGTTCCTGTGCTGCCGAACCCATGGGCAATCAAACCTCGATGGACACTATGCGGTGGATGGTGTAGGTGCCGGCGGCCATCAGCGCGACGATCAGACCGAGGATCAGCCAGCCGACCGGCTGGGTAAAGAGCGGCCGAACCAACGCTGGTGCTATGTAGGACAGGGAGACGAGGATGCCGGGAGGGATGCAGCACATCACGATGCCCTGCAGCCGGCCCTGGGAGGTGAGCGCCTTGATCCTGCCCTCGATGCGGTGCCGCGCGCGGATGGTGGCGGAGATGTTGTCGAAGATCTCGGTCAGGTCGCCGCCGATCTCGCGGCTGATGAGGATGGCCGTGATGACCAGGTCCAGGTCCTCGCCCGGCATCCGCTCGTAGAGGTGCTGGAGGGCGGTTTCCATGTCCGCCCCGACCTGCATCTCGCGCACCACGAGCCTGAGCTCCTGCCGCATGGGATTGTCCATCTCCTGGCTCAGCAGGTTCAGGGCCTGCGGCAGGCTGAAGCCGGCCTTGAGCGAGTTGCCGAGGTTGCTTAGGGCTTCCACGAGCTGGCGGTCGAACTTCAGGTCACGCCGCCTCTTGAGCCACCACAGTAGCAGCTTCGGCACGCCCAACCCCGTCAGCCCGAACCCGAGCGCCACCCACAGGTTCTTCAGGAGCCAAAGCCACAGGAGCGACAGGATGACGAAGCACACCGCCGAGAGGTAGACGACCACCTGCGGCGGAACGGTGAGGTAGATGGCGTCGAGCGAGCGTTCGGCATCGGCCATGTAACGCTGCTCGTAGCTCTGCCATCCGCTGGCGAAGATCCCCACGCCCGCCAGCACGAACAGCGCCACCGCGGCGAACGTGCAGGCCATCACCAGCGCCGCGTCCGCGGTCGGGATCAGATCGAGTAATGAGGCCGCCGCAATCGACATCCTTTCGGGTGCTCCTTCGGGGGACCGCCGCGCAGCCCTCAGCGACGGTCCAGCTGCCTGCCGGCGGGCGCTTTCTGCTCTTCCGGCGACGGTTCGAAGACGGACATGTCGACCTCGACCCGGCGTTCGCGCAGCGTGTTCACGAAACCGGGCACGGTGCCCGTGGCCGTGTGGTAACCCAGCACGCGCCCGCGATCGTCGAAGCCCCGCTGGCGGAAGATGTAGAGGTTCTGAAGCACGAACGCGTCCCCCTCCATGCCGGCGATCTCGTCGATTTGCAAGACCTTGCGGGACCCGTCGCTCAGGCGCGCGGTGTGCACGATGAGGTTGATGGCCGAGGCGACCTGCTCGCGGACGGCCCGGCTGGGGAGGTCCATGCCGGCCATCAGCACGAGGGTCTCCAGTCGGCGCAGCGAATCGCGCGTCGTGTTGGCGTGGAGCGTGGTGAGGGAGCCGTC
>CAZXDF010000345.1:0-3166 GCA_964639345.1 uncultured candidatus Brocadiaceae bacterium
GTCCTGAACGCCGCCAACGAGGTGGCGGTGCAGGCGTTCCTGGACCGGTGCATTCCCTTCACGCAGATCGTCCCCCTCGTGCGGGATGTTCTTCGACGCCATGCGGTCGGCGACAACCCCGACGCGCAGCAGTTGAGCCGAGCCGATCAGTGGGCTCGGGAGGAGGCGCATAGATGCTTGCCATGATCTTTCACATTCTGCTCGCAATCGCCGCGGTCAGCGTGGTAATAATAGTGCACGAACTCGGCCATCTTCTCATGGCCAAGGCCGTGGGCGTGCGCGTGGAAGTATTCTCCATCGGGTTCTGGAAGAAGATCGTCGCCTTTCGCCGGGGGGACACCGAGTATCGGCTCTCGCTGGTGCCCTTCGGTGGCTACATCAAGATGGCGGGAGAGCTCGTCGGCGAGGGCAGCGGGGCGCCGGACGAGTTCTCGTCCAAGACGCCGGGCCAGAGGGCGTTGGTCTTCGTCGCAGGGGTGAGCGCCAACATAGTCTTCGCCCTGGTGGCGTTCATCATCGCGTTCACCATCGGGGTTCCGTTCGAGGTGGCCGAAATCGGCGAGCTGGAAAGGGGATTGCCCGCGTGGAAAGCCGGCTTGCGGGTTGGTGATCGGATCGTTCAGCTCGACGATCTCAGGGACCCGGACTTCGAGGACGTTTTGCGCACGGTCGCGCTGGGGGGCAAGGAAGACGTTCACGTCATTGTGGAGCGGGCTGCGCAGGAGATCACCTATGCCGTCGAGGTCGAATACGACAAGCGGCTGGGACTGCGGCGCCTCGGGTTCAGGGTGCCCGTTGAGCCCGTGATCACGCAGCTCTCCGAAGCGGGCGAAGGGGAGACGCGCTGGCCGGCACGGGAGGCCGGCTTGAGGCTCAACGACCGCGTCGTCGCCGTCGACGGAAAGCGGGTGGCGTCCGCCCAGCAGATGATGGGGCTTCTCGGGAAGGTGAAAGGCCTGGATGTAGAGTTGACGGTCGAACGCAAGGACGGGGAGTACACGTTCGCCGTGCACGCGGAGCCGAAGCGTCGCCTCCTCATCGGAATATCCGGCGACAGCACCATCATCAAGGCCGTTCAGAACGACGGCCCGGCCGAGCGGATGGGGTTGCAGAAGGGTGATCGGATCGTGCGTGTGGGCGATAGGCCGGTCGGCAGCGTCATTGATCTTGATGAAGCCATTAGAGCCCGGGACGGACGCGTGGCGATGACGGTCGAACGGAACGGGGACGAGTTCCCCATCGAGGGTGAAGTGCCCGATGAGCAGGCGGTGGGGGAACTGCTGTTCAGCGTCCAGTTCGAGTCAAGTAACAAGCTCGCATGGGTCAATGCGGAAGGAGCTGCCTGGGAGGCCGGAATGAGGCCCGGGGACGTGATCGTGGCGATCAACGATGAAGAGGTCGAAAGCTGGGAGGATGTCCTCCGGGAGAACGGCCGCAACGGGTCCGAGGCACGCACCGTTCGGTGGCTCCGCGGGGGCAAGAAGTTCGCCAAGAGTGTGACGCCGCGTCCGGTGATCGAAGAAGGCGGGCTCGATCTGGGGCTTGCTTTCACCCGCCCCAAGATGCGAACCCGGCGCTACAGCATCGCCGAGAGCGTGGGCGTGGGCCTGAGGAAGACCGTGGGTGAGGTCAAAGGGGTATTCGTGATGCTGCGCAGCATCGGCAAGGGTCAGGTGAGCCCCAGGAATGTCGGCAGCATAGGGTCGATTGCGGTGGTAACCTATCGGGCGGCCAAGTACGGCCCTGGCAAGCTCCTCTACTGGGCCGCCATGCTCAGCACGATAATCGCAGTCGTGAACATACTGCCCATTCCCGTGCTGGACGGCGGGCACCTGGCCTTTGTGGCCATGGAGAAGATGCGCGGGCGGCCAGTGAGCGAACGCGTGATGCTGGTTAGTCAGTACGCGGGGCTGAGCCTGCTGGTAGCCGTCATGGCCTATGCGCTCCGCAACGACGTGCTAAGGTTTTTCTTCCGCAATTAACCCCGCACTGCAACGCGGCGCATCCGCGGCCCGCCCCGCGGTCATACGTGGCCATTACCCACGTCTATCCTCGGGCCGTGCCCGGGGAATGCGCCCATCAACTCGGCCGCGCCTTTGGCGATGAACCCCACGTCGCCGGCCGCCTCGAAGAAGCGCATGCCCGCCTTGATCCACGGCTCGGCAACCTCGTAAGAGGCCGCATACATACCGGCAACCTTGTTGTGTTCCTTGGCGGCGCCGAGCAGGCGATCTATGGCCTTCACGACATCAGGGTGATCGTAACACGCTGGCCGGCCGAGGCTGACGCTGAGGTCGAAGGTGCCGATGAACATCATGTCGATCCCCGGAACCTCAAGGATGGCATCGACATTCTCCAGGCCCGTGACGCTCTCGATGTGGGCCAGAACCATCGTCTCTTCGTTGGCCGTCCTCAGGTATGTCCGCAGATCGACCGGCTCATAGTCGGTATTGCCCATTCCGGGTGCGGCCGAACGCACGCCGTCCGGCGGGTACTTGGTGTAGCTGACGAGCCGGGTCAACTGTTCGGCTGACTCGGACATGGGCAGCTGCATCCCGGTCACACCCGCGTCGAGCAGCTTGCAGACGGAGCCACGGTCGACGTAGGTGCATTTTGCCACCACCGGGAGCCCGCAGAGCCGGCAGGCGAGGATGAAATTGGCCAGCTCCGCCTCGTTGAAGAACGCGTGCTCGTTTTCCACGTAGACGAAGTCCGCCCCCGCGTCGGCATACACCTTCGCCACCCACGGCGCGCAGACCTGGCTGACCATGGGGCCGACGACCAGATCCTGCTCCTTCAGCATCTGTTTGAGGCTTCGCATGCTTCAGTCCGCCTTCCTATCCCTGGTTGCCGATCTCGGCGGCAAAAGCTCCGAAGACAAAATGAAACCGCCGCCGTTTCCCTCCCAACGGCGGCGGTTATGCTTGCCCTTCTGAGTCCGTCCTATGCTTGGATCTTCATTACGTTGACGGCCCGCGGACCCTTGGGACCGTCCTCGATCTCGAATTCGACCACGTCGTTTTCGGCCAAGCTCTTGAAGCCGCCCCCACCGATGCCGGTGTAGTGGACGAAAACGTCTTTGGTCCCATCGTCGGGCGCGACGAACCCGAAACCCTTCGTGTCACTGAACCACTTTACGATGCCTCTAGCCATTGTAAAACCTCTG
>CAZXDF010000346.1:0-10019 GCA_964639345.1 uncultured candidatus Brocadiaceae bacterium
CGGCACTCTCAGCGGGCCTGTTTGCTGGCTCAAGGGCGTACGACGACTTCTGCCACGGGCTGTTAGGGGTTGAATCGCGGCCTCCCCGGCTGCGACCAGGGCCCTGATAGACTCGCTCCTTGCGCGGAAATCCCTCAAACCGGCCACCAATTGCTCGAAATCTGGTTCGCTCATCCTTCGTCTCCCCGTTCCCGTTTCATCTGCTTGCCCTCTGTCTGTACATCGCCGGTGTCGTAACGCAGAATCTCCGAAGCGGCCTCCTCCCAGGCCACGCTCCACTGCCGCCCGTCGGCCATCGCCTTGATAAGAACCAGGTTCTCGCTCAGTTCGCGCTCACCGATTAGGAAACAATACGGACAGCCCAGTCGGTTGGCGCGGCGCATCTGGGCCTTGGCGCTCCTGGCCTCGTAGTCCATCTCGGCCGACACGCCCGCGGCACGCAGCTCCTGCACGAGCTCAAAGCACCGCCGAAGCCCTTCGCGCTCGAAGCACACCACGAAGACCTCGGGATGCACCGACGAATCGTCGCCGGCGCCCAGGTCGGCCTCCATGGCCAGCAACGTCGCTTCCACGCCCATCGCGAATCCCACGCACGGTGTGGGGGGCCCGCCGAGCTCCTCCACGAGCGCGTCGTATCGCCCGCCGCCGCAGATGGTGTCGCGCGCACCGAGCGCGGCGTGCTTGATCTCGTAGACCGTGCGCGTGTAGTAGTCCAACCCGCGGACCAAGTGCGCGTCCTCCTCGTAGGCCACGTCCATCGCGTCGAGGGCCTGCCGAAGCTGCGCGTGGTGGTCCCGGCAGACCCCGCACAGAAGCTCGCCCATGAGCGGCAGGTCCGCGGCCACCTGCTTGCAGCGCTCTTCCTTGCAGTCCAGAACGCGTAGCACGTTCCTGTCCAGCCTCCGCTGGCAGTCCTCGCACAACTCCTCGCGCTGCGCATCCAAGCGGTCCCGCAGGGCGCCGCGATAGGCGGGCCGGCACTCGGCGCAGCCGATGGAGTTCACCAGCACCCAGAGATCCTTTAGCCCCACGTCGTTGAATATCTCGAGCGCGAGCATCAGCGTCTCGGCATCGAGCAGGGGGCTTGCGCTGCCGATGGCCTCCACGCCGATCTGGTGGAACTGGCGCAGGCGGCCCTTCTGCGGCCGCTCCCTGCGGAACATCGGCCCGGCGTACCAGAACTTCTGAGACGGCTCCCTCTTGTGCAGGTTGCTCTCCAGGTAGGCACGCACGACCGACGGGGTGCCTTCGGGGCGCAGGGTGACGCTCTCGCCCTCTCCCGCGTCCATGGTGTACATCTGCTTTTCCACGATGTCCGTCGTCTCGCCCGTGCCCTTGACGAACAGGCTCGTGGGCTCGATGACCGGCGTGCGCAACTCGCCGTAGCCGAATAGCTCAAACGCGCCGCGCGCCGCCTCATGCAGCGCGCGCCAGTGCGCCCACCCGCCCGGCAGCAGATCCTCGGTGCCCGGAAGCGATTTGATCCGCCCGTTGCTCATCATGTCCATGGGGGTTGAAGCTGAGCGGCGCGTACCCCTGCCGCCACGGGACGATTCTATCAGAATCGCCGTATTATTCAAGTTGCACCGCGCGGGCCACGGGTCCGCTACTTGAACTGCGGCAGGTGGCCTGAGGAGGCAGCCAGGAGCTCGCCCACCATCGCCTCGGCCTTCTCGGGCGGGATTGCCATCTCGTCCAGCAGCGTCGCCTGCACGGCCAGGTTCGGCTCGCCCTTGACGGCGGCTTCGACCACCATTTCCTGCCAGGCGATCCTCTTCTGCAAGAGCCCCGCCAGTGCCAGGGGCGCCTCGCCCGCATATAGCCTGCGCACGCCGACGCTGTCGGTGACGCCCTCAACCTCGAGCACGGCGTAGTCCGGCAGGTTCGGCACGCACCCGCGGTTGGGGATGTTGACGATGTGCACCTTCCGCCGCCCCAGCGCGATAGCCTCCACCAGCGAGCCCAGCCCCTCTCCGGTGACGGCGTCGCTCGGCTCTTCGGGAAACTCTGCCCCTGCCAGCAGCTCCTGGAGCGCTTCGAGCTGGGCGGCCCGATCCGGCGGCCCGGCCCCTTCGTGCGCCCCGGGCTTGAACATGGAGTGGCCGACCTCGCCCATGCCGTAGGGGATGTTCTTCGGGCTGCCGACCTGGGCGAGGAACGGGTAGAACTCGACGACGTGCGTGTCATCGGGGAAGAGGAGCTGGAAGCCGTAGATGCGCGAGAGCCTCGATGCCAACTCCGAGCCGGGCTTCGTCGCGCGCTCGGGCGTGCGTCTGATCAGCTCCGGGTAGACGTCCCGCCCCCCGCAGCGCAGCCGCGTGAACCAGTAGTAATGGTTCGTGCCGATCCAGACGGCGTCCAGCTCGTGCGGGTCCACCTCCAGGGCGTCCGCCGCGTGCCGGAGCCCGATCTGCACGCCGTGGCAGATACCGATGACGTTTCGCAGGCCCGTGTACTTGAGCATCGCGCGGCAGAGCACGGCCATCGGGTTCGAGTGATTCAGCAGCACCACGTCGGGGCAGCGCTTCTCCATCTCGCGGCATATCTCCAGGTAGATCGGCACGCTGCGCAGGCCCATCATCATGCCCGCCGGCCCCCCGGTGTCGCCGATGACTTGGTAGATGCCATACCTGGCCGGGATCAGGATGTCGGCCGCGTGGGCCGAGCTGCCGTAGACGCTCCCCGCGCCCGCCCCAGAGCCGCCGATGGCGGAGATGGCGAAGTCCGCCCCGTCCACGGCCTCCGCCAGGTCGCCGCACGCCCGCACCCTCATCCCCGAGCCGGCCTCTTCGGCCATGCGGCCGCCATGCGACGCCATGATCCCGGCCTTCTCGTGGTCGATGTCATAGAGGACGATCTCGCTCCCGCTTAGCCCCTCGGCCACGACCAGGTCGGGCAGCGCCCTCGCGAAATACGCGCTGCCGCCGCCCAAGCAGGCGATCTTCTTGCATGCCATGCCCTCGCGCTCCTTTGGCACGATGAAAGGGACAAAGCCGATCTGGGTCGGCCACTCGGCACAGGGCAACATCATACTCCCGCGCGAGGGCCGCGTCACTTGACGCATTCTGCGCCGCCCGGTAAGCTCTATCGCTTACTTTTCGAGAGAGCAGGGAACGTCTGGAGGAAAGGCATGAACGAGTTGTTGTTTGCGGATGCGCGGGTGCGCGAGCTTTCGTCCGACCACACGCTGCCGGCCAAGTTCCACCGGCTCTTGAAGCGGCTGGACCTTGAGTCGACGGTCAAGGACCGCTCGGTGGCGATCAAGATGCACCTGGGGGGTCACCTGGGCTATACGACCATCCGGCCGCTGTTCGTGCGCATGTTGGTGGAGGAGTGCCGGCAGGCGGGGGCGAGCAGCGTGGCGGTGATGGACGGCGATGTCGCGGGGGCGCCGGGGCGGGGCTATACGCCGGAGGTCGTCGGCGCGCCGATCGTCTCGTGCTTCGGCTGGACGGGCGACTACCTCTACAAGAGGAAGATCGGCTTCGGCGAGCTGAAAGAGGCCATCTACGGCGGCAACGCCTGGGACGCGGAGGTGTTCATCGACCTGTCCCATGTGAAAGGGCATGGGAACTGCGGCTTCGGCGGCGCCATCAAGAACATCGGCATGGGCTGCGTCATCGGGAAGACGCGCGGCGCCGTCCATCACCTCGCCGGCGGCATCGTATGGGACGGGGAGAAGTGCATCCACTGCGGCAAGTGCATCGAGGAGTGCCCGAACAATGTCAACTCCTTCGACGAGCAGGGCACCTACAACGTAAGCTGGCACAGTTGCACGTTCTGCCAGCACTGCGTCATGATCTGCCCCGAAGAGGCGCTCACGCCCGACGCGGACCGGTTCGACGCGATGCAGGAGGGCCTGGCGCACGTGGCGGCGGTGTTCCTGAAGCACTTCAAGCCCGACAGGCTCCTGTTCATCAACATCCTCACCGACATCACGATCTACTGCGACTGCTGGGGCATGAGCACCCCGCCGCTGGTGCCCGACATCGGCATCCTGGCCGGGCGGAACATCGTCGCGGTGGACAAGGCGAGCCTGGACAAGATCAAGTCCTCAAAGCTCATGCCCGAGGGCCTGCCCATCGGCGGCAAGCCCATGCGCAAGAAGGGGCACCTCTTCCAGCGGCTGCACGGCAAGGATCCCTACGCCCAGGTGCGCAAGCTCGATGAGCTGGGCTTCGGCCCCGCGGACTACAAGATTGTCGAGGTGCGTTGAGCCTACCGCTTCCGGGCCAAACGGTCCCGCACGGACGCCGTGCCCCGGTCCATCGATTCGACCAGGTACTCGACGTCTCCGCCCAGTTGTAGCCATTGGATGCCGCGCTCAATCATAACGCAGGCGAAGTCGAGGTTTATGCCCATGCCCGCCCCTATGAGCAGCCCGGCGGCGCGGGTCTTGTCGATGATCGTCTGCATGGCCGCGACCACCTCGGGGTGGTCCAGGCCCCCGAGCCGGCCCATGGAGCCGGAAAGATCGTTGGGCCCGATCACGACGGAGTCCAGCCCCTCAATGGCCAAAATGTCGTCAAGTGCCGCCAGGCCCTCCATGTTCTCGACCTGCACCGCCACGAAGACGTTTTCGTTCGCGCGCTTGACGTATTCCGCGCCGCCGTCGCGCCCGTAGTTCGAGGGAACCCGCGGGCCGTAGCCTCGAGTTCCCACCGGTGGATAGTGGCAGTCGCTGACGATCTGGCGGACTTCATCCGCGCTTCGCACCTGCGGCACGATGATACCCTCGGCCCCCGCATCCAGCGCCGGTTTGATGAACGGGGTCTCGCTGCTCGTCACGCGGACAAGCGCCGGCACGGCCCTCGCGCGCGCCGCCAGCAGGTGGCCCTGAAGCACCCCCGGGCTCATAGGGCTGTGCTCCATGTCAATCCATAAGAAGTCGGCTGAGTCGCCCAGCGCGTCGCTGACCAGCGGGTCGGCGAGCGTAATGCTCGCGCCCAGGCAAATATCTCCGGCGTTCAGGCGCTCTCGGAACTTCGCGATTACCTCCATCGAACGATCCACCCTCCATTGCTTGTGCAAGCAGGTCGAGCCGGCCCGAGCCGGCGGTTTCCCTGTCGCGGCGGCTTGAATGACACGATCAACCACAATCGTAGGGAGCGCGCTATGTATTGTCAAATCTGCACGATGCGCCGCGCCGCCGCTGTGCGGCCGCGATTGAGCGGGCGATGCGAGGAGGGTAAGCTATGGGCATGATCCGCATCACGGCTGCCATCGCGATCGACGAGTCGGAAATCCTGGAGGAGTTCGTCCGCGCTTCGGGACCCGGCGGGCAGAATGTAAACAAGGTCGCGACGGCCGTGCAGCTTCGCTTCGACGTGGCGAACTCCCCGTCGCTGCCGGACGAGGTTCGCAGGCGTCTTATCCTCCTGGCCGGCAAGCGGGTCACGCAGGAGGGCGTGCTGATCATCGATGCCCGACGGTTCCGGGCGCAGGAGCGGAACCGTCAGGACGCGATGGATCGATTGATCGACCTGGTCCGCCGGGCGGCCCGGAAACCGGTCCCCCGCCGCAGGACGAGGCCGACGCGCGCCTCGAAAGAGCGCCGGCTCGAGGCCAAGCGCCGCCGGAGCGAGACCAAGCAACGGAGGCGGCCCGTGCCGCCCTCTGAAGCATAGCCGCGCGCGGGTTAGCTCAAACTCCAGGCTGGCGGGCGGGACAGGCGGGGGGTAGAATGAGGGCAGGCCGGGGGGAACGGAGGCAAGTGAGCAGTGGGCAGTTATTGCCACCGGCATAAGAAACATCCTGTGGGTGCCACGGGCCGAGGCGGCCCGTCCTCCGCCGTAGCTGTGCTACGGAGGGTGGAAGCCTCGCCCGTGCACACCGGGGTGCACAAGGGCACATGGGGCACGGACAAGCCTGGCGGCTTGGTCCGTGGCACCCCTGCACCCGGGCGCCGCCCGGTCGAAGTACGGGGGCGTTTCTTGTGCTGGGATCAATCGGAGCGGCGAGCGCGTCAGGTCACAACTATAGGGGGAGGGCAGGGAACATGAACAGAAGGGCATTGACGCTCCTGGAAGCGATCGTCTGCGTGGCGATAGTGGTGCTTATTGCTGTCCTCGTGATTGCTGTGGCGCATAGGGCTCAGCAGAGAAGGTATGGGCATATGCATCGCGGGGAATGCTCGGCAAACCTGCACATCTTCGCGTTGCAGATGGCCATGTACGCGCAGATGGCCATGTACGCTCAGGACTACGGACCGTTCCCAGCGGGTCCCGCAACGAACGAGGGGCGTCTGGGCCTTCTGTACCCGCGCTATTGCGATAATACGCTGCAATTCTACTGTCCCGGAAGACCGCGCCCGTTGGTTGATTATGACATCGAGACAGGCAAGATCGTGAATTCCGACTATTACCTCGACGGCTGGATTCCTGCGGATGTAGATCCCAAGCGTGCCGTGATGGGGGACTTCAACAAGGATGGTATGAACCACGAGGGCGGCTCCAACATCCTGTTCGCTGACGGCCACGTCGAGTGGGTTGAGATGGACGAGGCCGGCCGCCACCCGAACCCCTACTTGCCCGACATCGACCCCGACATATACGCCATCGACACCCAGCCGCGGCACCCGGACGATGCGGACCTGGACTGAGAGTTCATTTTCGATTTTGGATTGGCGATTGCCGATTTGGGACGGCGCCAAGGCCATAGAGCTACAGGCCGCGCCCAGCGGATTGACCTGCTATGCTCCGTCCGCTTCGCTCAGGATGCGGCGGAAGCGTGAGTTGATGGCGCGGACGTAAACCGCGCGGCGCACGAGTTCGCGCGAGACGGCGGCCGCGGTCTTGTCCTCGATCCTGCCGCCCGTCACGAGCTCCCTGCCCGCCTCCCGGGCCGCATCGCAGACCCCGCCGACGGCGATGCCCAGCTTCTCCAGCTCCGGAAGCGCCGACGCGCAGGGCCGGAGCAGCGCCCCTGCGAACTCGCGCCCGAGGTTCTCGCAGAGGGCTTTCACGTGGCACAGGAGCGGGTCGAAGTTGTCGAGCTCGGTGAAGCCGCTGGCGGAGACCAGCACCACCTTCCCCGGCTTGACGCCCTGGCGCACGGGATGCCTGCAATGGCCGTCGCGCACCTCGAAAAACGGTTCCAGCAGGGGAATGCAGCGGTCGATGAGCGTCTTCATCGTGCCGGTCATGCCGTCGGCATAGACCGGCGTGGCGAACACGATCACGTCGGAGGCCCCGAGCTTCGGGCAGAGCGCGGCCATGTCGTCCTTCTGCACGCACTCGCCGGGCGTCTTGAGCCAGCAGGCGAAGCACGCCGTGCAGGGCTTGATGTCGAGCCGGCGCAGATAGACCACTTCGACGGCGGCGCCGGCTTCCTGCATTCCCTCGACAAAGGGATTCAGGATCAGCGCCGTGCCGCCCTTATCCATGTTCGGGCTGCTGTTGAGTGCGATGACGTTCATGGGGCCATCCTCGTATGGGTTCTCCAGTGGAGCTTTCCCAACACTACAACGTAAGACTTGCCACAGAGGACATAGAGAACCCAGAGAAAGGACAAGAGATAGAGGTCAGGGACCAGAAATCAGCCGTCGGAACAAGCCTCTCCAATGATCCCCCAGCCCTGATCGCCTTCTCTGTGACCTCTGTGGCAGCTCTAGCGTTGTAGACCTAAGAGTTGGATGGTAGACCGTGCGGGCGCAGTAAAGGACAGGGGGCCAGCGGCCAGCGGCGGCCGCGGCGGTCAGAACGGGGCGTAGCTCTCGAGCCGGAAGAAAGAGGGGTCCGGGACATAATCGCCGTACTGCTTGTCCATAACGTACTTCGCCCGGGGGCCGTCGGTGAGGACGGCGGTGAGGGCCTCGACCAGGTAATCGACCTCCGCAGCGGTGTTGTATACGCCCAGGCTCATCCTGACCAAACCCGGCACCGTCGCGTGGTCCCCGGCGGCCAGCCGCTGCACGATCGCGCGCATCTCTTCGGTGGAGATGCCGAGCAGTTCCCGCACGTAGGGCTGGGCGCAGAAGCAGCCGTTGCGTACCCCTATGCCCCACTCGTGCGCCAGCACTGCCGCCAGCTTGCCGTGGTCCAGCCCATCCACGCTCAGCGGTATCACGCCCAGCCGGTCGCATCCGAGGTCGGGGTCCGTGCGACCGAACAGCCCGATGCCCGGCTTCCCGACGAGCCTCGACAGGGCCCTGCGCGTCAGGTCGCGCTCGTGCTCGGCGACGTTCTCCAAGCCGATGGCATTGAGCGTGTGCATCGCGGCCCCGAGGGCCAGGGCGCCCGGCACGTTGGGCGTGCCGGCCTCTTCCCGTTCGGGCGGGTCGGCCCAGATCACCTCGTCCATCGTCACGGCGTTGATCGTGCCGCAGCCCACGACGTCAGGCTCGCCGCTTTCAAAGACCCACCTGGGACCGATAAGCACTCCCGACCCGAAGGGCGCGTACATCTTGTGCGCGCTGAAGGCCACGAAGTCGATCCGCTCGGGGTCGTCCGGCGCCCCCATCTTGAACGGGCGGTGCCCGACGAGCTGGGAGGCGTCCAGGGCGATCATCGCCCCGTGCTCGTGGGCCATGCGGGCGATGCGGCGAATGGGCGGCATCTCACCGGTCACGTTGGAGGCCCCGGTAACGGTGACAAGGCAGAGGCGGCCCTCGTTGGCGCGTATCTTGCTTTCCACGTCGGAGAGATCAAGGGAGCCGTCCTCGCCGCTTATGCCGGCGTACTCCACCCGGCAACCGGCCTTGCGCCACGGGAGCATGTTGGAATGGTGCTCCATCACGGTGGACAGGACCATGTGGCCTTCGGGCCGGCACATTCGCATGGCGAGCTTGTTGAGGGCGTGCGTGGCGTTCTGGACGAAGATGAGGGTGTGGTGGGAGAGGTCGGCGCCTACGAATTCCGCCACGACCTGGCGGCAGCGCTCGTAGATGTGCGTGGAGAGCAGGGATTTGAATCCGGCGCCCCGGTGGACGCTGGAATACCAATCGAAGAAGCGCTGCAGACAGTCCAGGACCAGCTTGAACGGGGGCGTGGTGGCGGCGTTGTCGAGGTTGACATAGGGCACCGTGCGGCCGTCAATGAGCGGGACCTGGCGGTCGAGCCCCACCACATAGTCCCGGACGTTGCCCATGTTGACCTGCGAGGCGCTGTGGCCCCACTCGCGGCACAGGTCGGCGATCTCGTCGTCAAATCCCATAAGCCCCTGCCATCTGGCGCGACTTGCCACGCGTTCAGCCGCTCAAGACGAGCCCGCAACGGCCGCTGCCTGGTACTTCTCCGCGATCTTGCGCTGGATGTCGTTCTTGTACAGACCCCACATACAAACCGGCACGGTCTTCACCGCGCCCGTCTGAGGATCCTCGTAGGCGAACCCCGAGGGACACCCCTCCAGTCGCGCGGACTCGACGGAGTGGTACTCTTCGAAAGGCAGCACCACCATGAGCATGGCGCTCTGGACGTTGGTGTGCTTGCGAAGCTGGTCTTTCAGCCGCTTGCCCGTCATTACGCCGCCGAGGATGCGCGCGACTGCCAGGAACCGGTTCCCCCTCAGGAGCCTCTTCGTGTCCAGCACCCGCACCATCAGGCCGGCGAAGGTCCGAATCACGAGGAGCCGCCCGCGCCATTTCTGGAACCACTTGTCCGAGTCAAGCCGGGCCAGTTTGACGTCTAGCTTTTCGGCGCGGCTGACCCAATCCTGGGCGACGTCCTCCAGGGGCCTTTTCAGGTAATCGCTGAGCGGCCGATAGCGTTCCCCGTCGGACAGAAGGTAGGTGGCCGTCTCACAGTTCGGATGAACGCCGCCGAAGCGCAGGGGCGCGGCGCCGAAGAAATCGAGCGACAGCCTCAGGCTTTCCGACGGGCCCATGGGCAGGAACTCCACGCGCCCTTCGGGGAACGCCTCGTCCACGATCTGCTCGACGTCCTCGGTCGTGGTCGCAACGTCGGTCTCGAACTCCCCTTCCTCCCACGTCTCGGTGAGCGGGATCAGGTGCAGGCACTTGATGAACGAGCGGCTCTCGTGGCAGAAATCTATCAGCGACCGCATGTGCTTGTCGTTGATCT
>CAZXDF010000347.1:0-2656 GCA_964639345.1 uncultured candidatus Brocadiaceae bacterium
CGGCCTGAGGCGCCTCGCCGCCGGATAGCAGCAGGAAGCCCAGAGGTTTGTGATTGCCCTGCTCCAGGTTCACTTGCGGATCATCGGGGGCGAAGAAGATGCGCTCCGAGGGCAAGCCGTATTGGATCACGTACCTGGGCGCCTTGGGTGATATGACGAGGTCCGGCCCTTGCGCGGCATACTCCCCCTGGTAGATGTCATCCCCCCGGTGGACCGCTTGGACTACCTTTTCGCCAGTGTCAGGGTCTTGCAGGGCCTCCAAAAAGGCGGTGATGTCATCTAGTACTTTGTCATGGTCGGCCCCCGCCTCCACGACCCCGCTCTCCCACCGGGCCTTGGAATTCACGGTAATCCCCCCGCTTCCCCAGCCGAAGGCCCTGGTCTGTGACCAGTCGATGTCGCCAAGGTCCAGGGACGATGCCATTTGTCCGCCCAGCTTCGCCCTGAGCTTGCGTTTGATGCCCTCGGGCAGCCATTTCCCCGCCAGTCGCTTCCCCTGCCGCATGAGGCCCGAGCGGAGACCGGGGCGCTCGCCGGTGACGAGGAAGCCGCCCTCGCGAAGTGCGCCATTGGTGCTGAGGTAGCGGTGGACCGGCCCCAGGCCATGGTCGGACAGGACGATGACGAGGGTTTCGTCGCCGCATAGCTCAAGCAGCCGGGCGACTTCGCCATCGGCGATGCTGTAGACAGCTTCGATGGCGTCTGTTTGCTTGGTGGAGCCCGGCGCGGTGACCGCGCGGGTGTGGGCCAGGAGGTGATGCACGTGATCGGTGCAGCTATACACCACCATGAGCATGTCCACGGGCTCCTGCTCGTGGAGGGCCAGGGCTACATCGGTGCGGGCTTGGGCCTGCTTTTGGACGGCGGGGAGATCGTAGCTCGCAGGCTCCCCGGGCTGCTTGCTGAAGGACGGTTGTATGCTGTCCAGCCAGTAGGGCCCCGCTTTCTCTTTGACGAGACTCACGAGCGCCGGCGGGTGGATGCTTCGCTCATTGAGGAAGGGCGCGTCCATGCCGCCCACGAGGAAGCCACTGATGGGCCAGGCGGGATATGTCCACGGGACGTTCACCACGCCAACTTTTTTGCCGGCCCGGCTGAGGACATCCCAGATGGTCTCTTTCTTGCGGTCCCGACCGAGGCTGAGTTCGAGGCTGGGAGCGTCAGACGAGAGCTTGAAGAAGTCGAAGACGCCGTGCTTGCCCGGATTGGCCCCGGTCATGCAGGTAGTCCAGGCCACGGGCGTCATTGGGGGGACGCTGGAGGCGATGACGCCCCATTGGCCCCGATCGGCGAGGCCTTTGAGGGTGGGCAGCCAGCCCTCGGCAATGCCCCGCTCGACCTCGGAGGGCTCGCCACCGTCCAGTCCGATGATCAGCAGGGAAACCGGTCTCGGTATAAGGACCACACCCTAACGTCAGATTCATCGCGGCTAACGTCGCGGGGCACCCCCTTTTTTCGGAAAGCGGGGTTCCCCGCACCCCTCCCCCAAAAACCTTAGCCATGGCAAGCGAGGTTACTGTGCCACAATGTCGCGTCATGGATTGCGAGACGGATGCTGTCCAAGAGAGGCAAAGGCACGGAAGGTGGGGCGGCGGCAAGGCATTCATGTAGGCACAGGCAAGGGCCCAACTACAGGCCCGGCGGGAGTGGCGCTATGCGAGACTACCCGCTGCACACAGGTGCGTCAAGTAGGGCCCAGTAGAGCGCCGTGAGTGCCAGCGGAAAAGGGCTCATTGGGGTATTGCGACCTGGAAAGAAGGCAGCTATGGTTTCAACGACGAATCTATATATCATTCCGGCTTCGAGCAAACCGAAAGGCTGATGCACAATGCTCTGCTTCCGTGAACGAGGGGCCTTCCCTGGCCCCGTCGCTGTTATCCGACTGGCCGCGCTTTGCCTCGCCGCCCTTTGCGCGGGGCTGCTGGGATCCTCGCTTAGCGGATGCAAGGGTAAGAGCCCGACGAGCGATGGTGGCCAGAGCGCCACATCCCGTCAGGGGACGGCCAACAGTCCTTCCCAGGAGAAGATCCTCGAGAACTGGCCGCGCTTCCGTGGGCCGGGTGGGCTCGGGATGTCGGGCCACGCGAACGTCCCAACCTCCTGGAACGAGAACACGGGGGAGGGCGTCCTCTGGAAGACCCGGGTGCCTCTGCCCGGAAACAACTCGCCGGTGGTATGGGGGAGCCGCGTCTTTCTGACCGGCGCGCATGAGGACGGACGCGCAGTGTACTGCTTCGACGCCGACTCCGGGGAAATGCTGTGGGAGCACAACTTGATGGATGCCTCGGGACAGCCCACGGTCGTCCCTGAGGTGTCACCGGACACGGGATACGCCGCCCCCACAGCCGCCACGGATGGGGAGCGCGTGTACGCGATCTTTCCTAGCGGCGATGTGACGTGCCTCGACATGCAGGGAGAGCCGGTGTGGCACAGGAGCCTGGAAATATCGGACAACATGTACGGCCTCGCCTCTTCGCTGACGGTCCACGCGGGCCTGCTTCTGGTCTTGCTCGACCAAGGATGGGAAGACGACGATCTCTCCAAGCTCATGGCGCTGGACGTCCTGACGGGTGACACAACCTGGGAGACCACTCGCTCCGTGTCGGCCTCGTGGGCGAGCCCGATCGTCATCGACACCGGGTCGGGGGCGCAGATC
>CAZXDF010000348.1:0-3053 GCA_964639345.1 uncultured candidatus Brocadiaceae bacterium
GTTTCAACGGCAAGCTTCGGGATGAGTTGTTGGACCGGGAGTTGTTCCTGAGCCTGCCGGAGGCAAGGCATGTGCTGGACGAGTGGCGGGAGGAGTATAACCACCGCCGTCCGCACAGCGGATTGAACTGGCGTACGCCTATGGCGTTCGCCGCGTCCTTGGCTGGTCCTCCGGTCGGGGCTCCGCCCCTCCCTCCAGACCAGCCAGCGAGGAAACCCCATCCAATTCTCTCATAACAACTGGCACAAGAAGCGGGAAGGGGTCAGCTTTGGGAACTTGGCCGCTTGGACATCAGCATGGAAGCGTTGATTCTCGATCCCAAGTGGGGAAGCCTGTTCACGGATGACGAACGGGCCACAGCCCGCAGAAGGCTGAGAGACTGCGGCTTTGAGCCGCCCAGCTGAGGCCCCGGAAGCCGCGGCGGTGCATGTGAACATATTGTGAACACAGGCCTCGTAAGACCGGCCAAGTCGGCGCAGGGGCGGTCAAAGGGGACATCCCTCCTATCCCCTGACGTCCCCCCTCATCCACCACAGAGTACGCTGCGCAGCCACCTGAAGCCTCACGCACTGCCCGTCAGCCGGCCTTCTTAACCGCCCCCCCATCCCCCTCTGCACCTTCCAGTCCAGCTCCGCGGCGATCGGGCGGAGGTGGCGTTCGGTGAGGGCCAGTGCCGACACTGCCGCCTTGTCAGAACGAGCGCCCCGCCTGCGTGGCCGGCGTCGGCTGGGGTGGGGGTGGGCGTTGCGAAGGGGGAAGTGCTGGGGATAGCATGACAGGCAGTCTTGGGCAAGGGCCCGACGGTCAGTGATGAAGGCACGGAGCAGGGAGAGAGCATGAAGAAGTCACTTGGGGCTTCGGCGACTACGTTTACCAACCCTGCGTGGGTTGTGGGGAGCTATGGGCTGGATGGGGCGCCGAACATGATGCTGGCCGCGCTGGGTGGTGTGTGCTGCCTCACGCCGCCGTGCGTCTACGTGGGCCTGCGGCAGGCAACCTACACCTACGGCAACATCGTGCAGCGCCGGGCCTACACCGTGGGCATGCCCTCGGCCGCCCATGTGGCGGAGGCGGACTATGTGGGTCTGGCGTCCGGGCGCGATGTGCACAAGTTCGCCGTGACGGGGCTCACGCCCGTGCGAAGCGACCTGGTGGACGCGCCCTACGCGGCCGAGTTCCCGCTGACGCTAGAGTGCGAGTTGATCCACACGATCGACCTGGGTCTTCACACGCAGTTCATCGGCGAGGTGAAGGACGTGAAGGTGGACGAGGCGATCCTGGACAAGAACGGAGGCATCGACTTCGCCCGAGTCGCACCGTTCATCTGTAGCGGCGGGCACTACTGCAAGATAGGGGAACCCATCGGCAAGACATTCGGCATCGGGAAGAACATAGAGAATGGCCCGGAGAGAGGACCACAGAAGTGAGCGCTGGAGCGGAGACCACAGCGGCGCACGGCGCCAGCGCGTAATGGGTTCATGCCCGTCCTGCCTCCCAGATCCGCCCCCACATCCCCCTCTGCGCCTCCCAGTCCGGCTCGGCCGCGATTGGCCGCAGATCCCGTTCAGTGATGGGATCTTTGCCACTAATCACCCGCGGCAAGAACAGGATCTCCTCCTGGATGTCGGGCGCCAGCTGGCGAAGGTTCATAACCTGGGTGAGGCGAGCCCGGCTGACGTGGCCAAGCCGTGCGATCTCGGCATAGTCCCGTACGTGGCCCTCCTCAACCAGGCGCTCGAACCGGATGGCCAGGGCCATCAGGCGCGAGACGCGCGGCACGCGGCCGACGGGCACATCCGGCTGCTCCGGCGCCTTGCCCTCGCGAAGCTTCTTCCGACCTCGCCGACCGCCAGTCAGGTTCACATCGCATTCGACCGTCAGGCCTGTGCCCATGTGGTTTCCTCTGTCAGCGTCTTGATGCCCGTCGGGCGGAAGGTGATGGAGACTTTGCCGCCTTCGCCGTCGTAGGCGACGCGCTCGACCAGGAGGTGAACGATCCTCGCGCGCTCCCGCGGCGAGAGCGTCTCCCACAGCCGGTCAAACTGCGACAGGGCCGAGGCCACCTCATGCAGATCGACTGCCCGCGCCTTCAAGGCATCTAACTCTCGCCTTACCTCCACGCGGCGCTTCTGCCTGGTCACCATGAGCTCCTGGAGCTCAGCCAGCCTGCCTGTGGCAGGCGTTGTGCCGTCCCCATTCGTGGCGGTCAGGCTCATCAGATCCCGGATCTCGCGTTCTGAAGCCTCAAGCTCGCGCTCAAGCGCCCGCAGCTCGGCCTCGAGCGTCTTGGTGCCCTCCCGGCTCTGCTCTTCGGCGGCCTTGAGCGTCTCTTCGATCAGCGCCGGATCCTGCCCGATCCGCCGGATGTGGTCCACCACGAACTGCTCTATCTCCGGGGCGGAGACCGACTTCGTTGGGCAGGTTGCCCACCCCTGCTTCTGCGCCTTCGTGCAGACGTAGTAGCGGTAGCGCCGACGGCCCTTCTTCTGCGTGTAGGTGTGCGTCATACCCGCGCCGCAGGAGCCGCAGTGCAAGAGGCCCCGTAGGAGCGCTCCGTACCGGTTGCGGGCCCGTGCGCCACCGGTGTGTCCGTTCTGACGGATGCGCGCCTGGACCCGCTCCCAGAGAGCCTCGTCCAGGATCGCCGCGTGCTCGCCTTCGCAGTTCTCTCCCTTGCAGCGCACCTTGCCGATGTAGAGCGGATTGGTGAGGAGCCGGTAGAGGCTGCCCCGGTCGAAGGGCTTCCCACCCCGGAGCACGCCCTTCCTGGTAGTCCAGCGCTTACAGCGGGAGCCGCGGCGCCCCAGTTCATTCACCACAGGCAACAGGGACCCCAGCTCGAGGTAGAGCTGGAAGATACCGCGCACGCGGGCGGCTTCGTCCTCGTTCACCACAATCCGTCCCCCGTCCGGGTGGACGTCGTATCCCAGCACAGGCGGGCCGCCGGTCCACTTGCCCCTGCGCCTGGCGGCCACCATCTTGTCCCGGGTGCGCTCGGCAATGACCTCCCGCTCGAACTGCGCGAAGTGACCCCTTCCCCGAGAATTGATCCA
>CAZXDF010000349.1:0-4378 GCA_964639345.1 uncultured candidatus Brocadiaceae bacterium
CCGGTACCCTCAAACCCTTCCCCAGCGCTACGTCAGCCTGACGCAGCTTCACCACTACCTGCTCTGCACTATGCCGTCTCTTCATCTGAGAATCCTTTCCGGACTATTGCCGTATGGATCCTCTCACAACTCCTGGATCAATTCTCGGGGAAGGGGTCAGATGAACTGTTTGAGGATCATCGGGATCAGAATTGAAAGGATTCCAGTTCAAAGCCTCCGTCATAACCACTATTGGAGTGATCGTTCGCAATCATAGGCCAATGGTGCTGAACCACTTCAGCGGGTAGCGCGGAGCAAACTCCCGTTTGCGGCGGGCTCAGGCTTGCCTCTGTTCCTTGTGCCAAAGGCCGCATCATGTGCGGGCGAGGCTGAGGTTGCGGCCCAGCTCGCCCGGCTCAAAGACGTGGACCCTGTCCATGTCGAGGCGGAGGCGGATGCGCTGGTCGGCGGCGAGGGCGCCGCTTGCGTCGACCCGGGCGACGAGCTGCGGGTGGCGGTCCGTCGAGACGAAGAGGTCCATATTCTCCCCCAGCGGCTCGACCACGTCGAGCCGGACGGGCAGGACGTCGTCGGCCTGGGAGGGTTGGCCTTCGCCGCTGACGCTCAGGGCCGAGGGCCGCACGCCGAGCACGACCTCCTTGCCTATCCACCCGCCAAGGGCCTCGGCCTGCGCACGGGTCAGGCGGAGGCGGCAGGCGCCCTCGTCGAAGTAGACGCCGCCGTCCTCGCCCGCGAGCGACCCTTCCAGGAAGTTCATGGGCGGTGTGCCGACGAAGCCTGCAACGAACCGGTTGACCGGCCGATCGTATACCTCCAGCGGCGGGGCGCACTGCTGCACCAGGGCGTCCTTCATCACCACGATCCGGTCGCCGAGCGTCATCGCCTCTTCCTGGTCGTGGGTGACGTAGATGGTGGTGGTCTTCAGGCGATGGTGGAGGCTCTTGATCTCCGCCCGCATGCCCACGCGCAGCTTGGCGTCGAGGTTGGACAGGGGCTCGTCGAACAGGAAGGCCTTGGGGTCGCGAACGATGGCCCGCCCGACGGCGACGCGCTGCCGCTGGCCGCCCGAGAGCGCCTTGGGCTTGCGGGCGAGAAGCTCCTCAATGCCGAGGATCCTCGCCGCATTGGTAACGCGCCGGTCGATCTCGCTCCTGTCGAACCCGCGCAGCTTCAGTGCGAAGGCCATATTCTTGTAAACCGACATGTGGGGGTAGAGGGCATAGTTCTGGAAGACCATCGCGATGTCGCGGTTCTTCGGGGGCACGTCGTTCACGACCTCCGCGCCGATGCGGATGCTGCCTTCGGTGATCTCCTCCAGCCCCGCCACCATGCGCAGCGTCGTGCTCTTGCCGCAGCCGCTCGGGCCGACCAGGACGACGAACTCGCCGTCCGCCACGAGCAGGTTCATGCTGCTGACGGCCGTTACGCCGCCGGGAAAAACCTTCGTCACGTTCTTCAGAACCACTTCCGCCATGTGTCTTCTCCAGAGTCATCCAGCGCGCTCACCGCCGCCGGACTCGCTTGTCTACTTCTCGACCGGGACCACGATGCCCCGCATGATGATGTTCTGTGCGAAGACGAAAATCAGCAGCGTCGGGATCGCCGCCACCAGGAGCGATGCGTATATCACGCCCGGCCCCGACCTTTGTTGAAGCTGATAGAGCCAGACCATCAGCGTCCACATCTTCTCGTCCTGGCAGATCAGCAGCGCGAACATGAAGTTCGAATACGCCACCGTGAACGCCTGCAGCCCGATGACCGCAAGGATCGGCTTCGACAGGCTCATCGTAATCTGCCAGAAGATGCGCAGCTCACCCGCCCCGTCCAGCGCCGCGCTCTCGTAGAGCTCCTGCGGGAGCGAATCGAAGAACCCCTTCAGCAGGAATATCGCATACCCGTTCGCCAGCCCCGGCAGCACCAGTGCCGCGAACGTATTGAGCAGGCGAAACTCCCGCAGCATCAGGAACTGCGGAATCTGCGTCACCATCGGCGGAAACGCCATCGTCAGCATCAGGAACAGCAGTATCTTATAGGTCGCCGCCATCTTGTAGCGGCTCATCGCGTATGCCGCCAGCGGGTTCACCAGCAGCGCGAGGAACACCGCCAGGGAGCAGTAAATCACCGTGTTCAGCACGCCCCGGCCGTGGAACACCATGTAGTCCAGCACCGCCTTGAAGTTACGCGTCACGAACTCCCACCGGATCTCGCCCTTCGCCTCCAGGAAGTCCAGGTAGTGAGCGTCCCGCTGCGGCGGCAGCACCTCCAGGACATCCTCGTAGCCCGTGCCGAACCGCTCATTGATCGCGGGCAGGCTTCCGACGTTCTCGGTCAAATAATCGCGGAACATGAAGTCCACGCTGTGGACGCGGATCGCCTCCAGCGGCAGCAAGTGCATCCGGCCCGTGTCAGGGTCCTTCCAGCCCTCCAGGAACGCGTCCCAATCGCTCAGCACCAGCCCCGAGCTCGGCGGTTCCTCCACGATCGGCACCCCGTCGAACGAGCCGTAGCGCGTCCCGTAGTTCCTGTTGAGGGTCTTGACGTGGAGGTACTTGGCCTTGAGGAACTCGCGGTAGGCCGGCGCGGCAGCCTCGTCGGCGCGGATCCAGGCCAGGTTCAGCGTCTGGCGGACGAACTCCTCCCAGTCCGCGCGCTCCTGCGCTGAGTCAGTCGGAGGCGCCCGGCGCGAAAGATGCACCTGCCTGTAGGACTCGTAATGGGTCTCGTGCGCCGCGTTGTACTCGCTGATCTCCCTGGTGTACTTGGTCTTGATGAACAGGTTCTTGAAGAAGCCTTCCGGGCTGACGTAATACCGGTTCCATCGGGGCTGGGCGGCCTTGAAGGCGGTGAACTCCGCCGCCAACGGCGTCTCGACGGGCTTCTCGCGGCGCAACAGGAAGCTCTCTGGGAGGAGGAAGAACGCGTGCCACTGCACGAAGTCGGCGCCCAGCTCGCGGTTGGCCGCCTCGAGGTCGCCGTCGAAGCGGTCCTTGATGCGGTTCTTGAACTCCCGCAGGGCCTTGGGTTTCGTCCGCGAGAGCGGCGTCTCGACGTAGCCGCAGGTATAGGCGTAATGGGGTAGGTCGGCCTGGGCCACAAACCGCCACCACTCGGCCACCAGGGCCGCGTTGGGCTCGGCCGGGGAGGCGATGTTGCGGAAGGTCACGGGCGGCCGCTTCTGAGGCGCTGCGCCGGCGAAGCGATCGTCGAGGGCGACGATATCATCGTCGTAGGCATCGCCCTCGTAGGCGATCTTCATCGTCTCCGATCTCTCGTTGAACACGCCCTCCACGTGCTTGCGATACAGCATGGTCTCGTCGAGGATGAACGATGGGAACGGCTTGAACTCCTGCACGTCCACCTGGCTCTTGGTGCTGCCGGAGATCATAATCATGAACGGATAGATCATCGTCACGGCGCCTAGGATGAGCGCCGCGTAGATGCTGCCGGTCAGCATCCGGACGCTCCAGTGCCTGCGACCTATCTTTGAGATGATGGGCACCTATCGTCCCCTGCAAGCCGCGACTCGTGCTTCGCAGCGAAGCCCCGCTTCGCAGAGTAGCATCGCCCCGCGCGCGGGGCCGGCCGGGTGCGCGGCGCACCCGGTGCGCTTCTACTTCGTGTCTCCCGTCGTCCTGAACTCCAGCCTGGACAGGATTCGCAGCTGGTTCACGGTGAAGCCGATGAGCATGAAGCCCAGCACCCACGCCATCGCGGTCGCCGGGCCGAACTTCAGGTAGATGAACGCCTTGTAGAAGATCGCCAGGCCGGTCACCTCGGTCCTGGCCGCCCCGCCGGTCATGGCGAGGATGTTCGCCGTGGCATTCCACGAGGCGATGAAGACGCCAACGAAATTGATTATCAGCAGGGCCTTCAGGATCGGGAAGACCACGAACAGTATCTTGTCGATGAAGGTCGCCCCATCCATGTCGGCGGCCTCGTAGTACTCGTTGGCGATGCCCTTCAGGGCGGCCAGGTATATCAGGCATCCCGGCCCCATCCCCGCCCACACCATCGGCAGGACGCAGCCGAGCATCGCCGTGTTCGGGTCGCTCAGCCACCGGTATGGCTCGGGCAGGAAGCCGATCAGCCGCCTCCAGAACGACTCGTCGGCGGTGTTGGTGAAGTCCACCGTCAGGAGTATCTTCCACAGGGGCTTCACATTGCCGGGGAACAGGATCGGCTTGGCCAGGGCCGCGCAGGTGTAGAACAGCACCACCCCGGCCAGCACGAACACCACCCCGACGGCGATGATCCGGTGCTGGAACAGCCGCCGGGCGAAGGCCACGGCCAAGCCGAGCAGGATCAGCCCCACGAGGAAGAACACGATGGCCGGCACCTTTAGAAAGATCATGTTCAGCGCGCCGTGCTCGCTCGGCTC
>CAZXDF010000350.1:0-8260 GCA_964639345.1 uncultured candidatus Brocadiaceae bacterium
CGGGATGAGTTGTTGGACCGGGAGTTGTTCCTGAGCCTGCCGGAGGCAAGGCATGTGCTGGACGAGTGGCGGGAGGAGTATAACCACCGCCGTCCGCACAGCGGATTGAACTGGCGTACGCCTGTGGCGTTCGCCGCGTCTTTGGCTGGTCCTCCGGTCGGGGCTCCGCCCCTCCCTCCAGACCAGCCAGCGAGGAAACCCCATCCAATTCTCTCATAACAACTGGCACAAGAAGCGGGAAGGGGTCATCAGCACGGGGAGCCCTGTGGCTGGGTGAGGAGCCCGGATGTGGCCCTCTATCTACCCGGCCTTGCTCCTATCGCTCTGACTGACGCTGGGATTTCAAGCCTTAGCGTGTATAATCTCACCGGTAGCTATCTGCAGCCCGAGTGTCCCGAGTGGGATAAGGCGCTGGCAGTTGCTCAGCCTGCTTCTCCGGGTTTTTCGCAAGTCAAGCGTTTCTCCGGGAACTGGTGAATTCTCGTGGAGACTTCCCGCCATAGGGGAAAGGAATGAGTACACTATTCAGTCCGGTAACTGTGAGGGACGTTCGCTTCCGTAATCGCGTCGTGATGCCGCCGATGGTCTGTGCTGGCATGCCGGATATGAGAAACCTTGTTGACCCTGAGGGTCACGTCGGCGAGGCGATCCTCGATCACTACACACGGCGGGCACGGGCTGGCACGGGAATGATCATCGTCGAAGCCACGGCTGTGGACGCGGGAGGCCGGTGTTGGAAGGGCGGGCTGTGTGCCCACTCGGACGAGTATGTCCCCGGGCTCGGGCGCCTTGCGAAACGCATCCAAGCGGAGGGCGCGGTCGCGTGCATCCAACTCCTTCATGGCGGGCCGGCTTCGTCCTCGGAACTGACCGGACGCGCACCCATGGGTCCGAACACGCTCTCAGTGGCGGACATGCTGACCATCGAAGAGCGATTTGCGGACGCCGCGCGACGCTGCGTCGCTGCCGGGTTTGACGCCGTGGAGCTGCACGGCGCACACGGGTTCTTGCTTGATTCGTTCCTGTCAACTGACCGGAACAACCGTTCCGATGCCTATGGAGGAGTGATAGGTGGCAGGATGCGCCTGCTCGTGGAGACCTGCAGCCTGGTGAAATCTCGCATCGGGGAGGACGCTCTGTTGGGTTGCCGCATCAGTGTTTTCAACCACCTGACGGAAGGATTCGCCTCGGGCGACCTGGAACGCCTGGTCCAGGGCATCGAGGGGGCTGGGGCTGACCTGCTGCATCTTTCGGTGATGGAAGGCGCGGCGCTCGATGGGTACTTCGGCTCAGACAGAACCCTCGGGCAATGGGCAAGGGCGTCGACATGCGTGCCCATCATCATGGCAGGCCGACTTGGTAATCCGCGGGATGCTGAGCGAGCCGTCGCCGAGGGACATGCCGACTTCGCTGCCGTCGGCAGCGCCATGTTGGAAGACGCCGAGTGGACACAACGTGCCAGGGAAGTTCTGGAAGGAGAGGGCGAGGTAACGAGCTAACCCGGGGAAGCCGCCACGCAGTGAGTTCTCGGCGCAACGCAACTTGGCATTTCGGCACAGAGCTGGCATCCGCGGCGCTGAAGGTCCCGAGGAACCTATCCAGTGGCCCACCGTTGAGGCGTTGGCCTCCAGGGGCACGTAGTCCACGTGGCAGCACGTCCTCCCCCCATGTACCGCCGCCACGCACGTTTTCCAGCCTTGAGAGCCGCGCAAGGCTGCTACCCACCCCTTACCCTGCGCTTGGCAGCGGCATGGTAACAGCTGCTGACGGAAGCACCGAACGTTCGCAATCGTCGGCTGCCCGAGCTCTCGAACCTCTTGCGGCTATGGCCGCACGGGCTCCAGGCCCGAGGGGGTGACGCGCAGGTACTGCATCCTCATGAGCGATTCGAAGCTGTCCCGGTAGCTGTAGAGCACCAGGTCGGGTTCCACCTCGCACATGGCGCCCATAGCCCACACGCCGCTGTCGATCATCGTGCCCTGCCAGGTGCGCCCGTCGTCTTGGCTGAGGTGGACGGTGAGCCAGGGCATACGGTGGGCGACCAGGAACGCACCGGAGGTGGTGCGCACCACGTTCGGCGTTGCATACCCGGGGAAGGGCCCGCGCACGCAAGGACCCCACGTCCTCCCCCCGTCGTCCGACCATGTCTCCCACATCCACGGCGAGTAGATCGGCCGAATGAGGACCATGAGGCGCCCGTCGGAGAGCTGCATCGGCGAGAGCTCGGTCAGGTCCAGGTTTCCTTCGAGCTTGTTCCCCTCGTGGCCGTAGCCGGGCGTATCCAGATTGACCGGCTCCGACCACGTGAGCCCGTCGTCCTCAGAGCGGGCGGAGAAGGCCTGGCAGTGGCATGACCCCCAGGTCCACAGGTTGAGCTTCGTGTCCTTCAGTTGATGCCCGCGCGCTCCGAACGCCACCATGGCCCCGTCATCGAGTGTCAGGAACTGCCCGAAACCGACGCTGGTGTCCAGGTTGTTGGGAACGGGCTGCGACCATGTGCGACCGCGATCGGGAGACTCGGTGATCGCGTAGCTGTCATCGCGCTTTAGAGGCCGGATCAGTCGGCCGGCGGGCGTGAAGTGCGGTATACCTTCGAACCCCGGTTTGGGTTCCGACCAGGTATGCCCGTTGTCGGAGGAGTGCCTGAGACAGTTATGGGTCTGGGAACTCCCGTCCTCGGGCGTGTCGGTCCCAGCCACCGTCCGCAGGGAATAGCTGAGCATCAGCTCGCCGTCCGGAAAACGCAGCAAGCCGTGCGGCAATTGCCACACGTTCCCGTCACTCGGCGCCGGGTAGAACCAGTTGGTCGGCTGGTACATCTCCTCCCGCCACGGCGAGACGGCTGCGGGGACCCCCTCTACGACCACGTTGCGGATCTTCGGGCGGAAGTCCTTGACCCCGTACGAGCCCATGAAAACGCCGACGTGGCCCGGCCCGGGATAGACGTCATCCTCGGCGTCGAAATGCCCGTAATCCCCCACATGCACGATCGTCCGCTGCCCGATGACGCTCACCTCCACCGGCAGCCACAGGCGCAGGGTGCTGGGCACGCGCCTGACCATCTCCATCTTCACCGGCCGAAGATACCCGCTCTCGTCCATCCTGGACAGGGTGGCCCAGAAGTGCTGTGCACGAGACTGCTGCCCGCAGTTGGTGAAATGGAGCAGGTAGAAGTGCGATTCGTCGCGGGCACGGAAGATGATGCCTGCATCCGTGATGGGCTCGAGGCAGATCTCGAACCGCATCCTGCAATCCTGGTAACAGAGCTTTCGGTGGAAGGCGAAATGCATTCCCTGCATGCCCTCACTCTCGGCCCGAAATAGATCATCCCGGAGCGACAGCAGGCCCCCTTCGCCGTCCATCCAGTCCCCGCCCGCAAAGTGCCAGTTCCGACCGTTCCCGATCTTCAGGACCGTTCGCTTGGCCTCTCCCATACAATCCTCCCTTTGCCTCCCCCGGCCGCTTCTCTGAGCGCGGACCTTACGCAGGACGGCCGGTGCCTCAACACTGACATTCGCGCCATGGCCCATAGGCGTCTCCCATGCTACACGTTGCCGCAGCACTCCGCAATGCCCAGTCTTATCCCCCGGGCGTAGACAGGCGGGGCGGAAAGGAACGAACAGGCTGCCCTCCCATGCAGCATGCCCTCATGCCTTTTCCAGCCCTGAGAGCTGCGCAAGGCGGCTACCCACCCCTTACCCCATGCGAAGCCCGTTTCGTCGCTCCTGCGTCGGGAAAACGCCCGAGGGAAGGGGTCTGGGAGTTCCTGTGAGCCGTCGGGGCAAGCGCGGCGGGTGCTTGGCGGCGCGCCATATGCAGGCCGCTGGCCCAGGAGTAACACCCACAGCGTCCCTGGAACCGTGCATGCAGAGGCGCCGAACGACAGCTTGAGGCTGAAGAAGACACCGCCGGTCGCACAGAGCCCCAGCGCCGCGATGGCAGCGGTCTGCCCCGTGACGCTACCCGCCTTATGCCGGAAGACGCCTCCCATGGATGCCGCTTACTTGTCGGACCTGCGCCTGCTTTGGAGAAACTCACAGAGCTTTGCAGCAAGTTGCCGCGTCGGCCTCTCCTTCGCGCCGGCGGCAGCGGGAGGGGGCGGCACGCGAGCCAGGTAGACTCCGACCAGGGTGACCGCAAATCCGACTACCTGCAATGCCGCGAGCGTCTCCCCCAGAAAGATGGCCGCACAAATGACCGCTACGCCCGGCACGAGATAGTGGTAGACGGCCGTGCCGGACGCCGACGTGCGTGCAATGGCGCGGTACCACATGACTGTCGCCACTGCCCCGGCAAGCAGAGTAACGTAGGCGGCCCCGACCCAGTGCCCCGGGGTGATGGCGGCCCAGTCGGCGTCCAGCAACCGGGGGGCTCCCACCGCTGCGAGAAGCACGCCGGAACCAGCGTAAGTGCGGCATATGACCGGCAGTTCGCCAAACCGCTGCATCCACCGCTTGCTGATGACCATATACCCGCCGTACATCCAAGCGGCGGCGATCATGAGAAGATCGCCCAAAAGCCGCTCCGGCGCCCTCGGAACCGCCTCGCCTGGTGCTAGAAAGACGACCATCGCGACCCCGCCCAACGCGACGGCAATACCCAGCCAGTTGAGCCCCGTGACCAACTCCATTCCCAGGATCGCCGCAATGAGCGCGGTCCACACGGGGGCGGTGCTGATGAGCAGCGTGCCTTCGCTTGCCGTCGTCATCTTCATGGCGGAGGCGTACGAGAGAACCCAGGCGGCTATCAGCCCACCGCCTAGAACTGTGACGATTAGCGCATCTCTGGTCGGAAGGCGCCTCCTGGGCCCACTCAAAAGCAGCCAGGCAATCATCACCACACTCATGATACTCATGCGAAGGGCGAGGAATGCGGCCGGATCGAATACCAGGAGGATCCACTTGAAGACAACGTTGCCGACGCCCCACATGAGGGCGACCATCAACAGGCCGGGGTCGACAATGCGAGTGCGCGCGTGTGAGGATGGGCGGGCTACATGTGGCAAGATCGGGTAGGCTCCTGTGACTCCATCTTTCCATTTGGCGCTGGCCGTCGGACAGTCCGGACGGGCTCGGCCCGAGCTTCCGTCATTGACTGTTGCGGCCTTGCCCATAAGCGCCAGCCATGCTACAACTTGCGGCAGGGTTTTGCAATACCTGACTTCGAGTCCGGGGGGCATCTGTGAGCAGTGGCGTTGTGAATCGAGCATGTCCGAACGCGCAGTGCGTCCTGTGGGGCAGGCGCCGTGACGTGAAGGGTGGTATAATGTCGTGCGAAAGGAGGTTGACATGTCGCGGGTACTATGGCTTGTGATGGTGTTGCTTTCGGCGGCCGGCTGCGTATCGGGGGACGCGTGGCAATTCGAACCATACGAGTCCAAGGCCGTCGAGTCTAAGTCTGAACGCGGGCTCCGCGAGGCGCATGCCAAGAGCGAACAACCGTCCCTTCCGCGGTCCGTCGAGCGGACCGGCAACGTGACCATCGAAGTGGAAAAGATGCTCGTGGGACAGCATGACCAGGCCAGACTTGACTCGGTGTGGCGGTATGCCGACGAGCATGTCGTGGTGAGAGGAGGGCAGATGGCTCGCCGGAATGGCATTCGCGTTGGGGTGTCTAAGGGCGGTTTTAGGGCTGCTCTACGGGCGGCTTTGAAGGAAAGCCGGAACAAGCAAGTCGAGAGAATCACTATCACGACTCTCAGCGGCACAGCGGGCATGATCAGTGTGGGGCAGGACACCTACGTCGAGGTGTTGCACTACAGGGGGCCCCGGGGCGAGAGAGCGCTCTTGGAACGAGCGTTCGTGGGGTCTTCGCTCGTCGTGGAACCCACGATTCTGCCCGAGGATAAGGTCCGAGTGCGACTCTATCCGCGGTTCACAACGCGTGCCGGGCGTGCTATCGACCTTGCGGAGATGTCCACGGAGGTCGTGCTGGCTCATGGCCAGCCGATGGTAATCGGGGGGTATGACAAGGCTTCGGACAACGCAGGTTTTGCACTATTCGCCTGGCGTCAGGAGCGCGAAAGTCGCAAGGTCACCCTCACCCTGACGCCCTTCATCCAGGGCATGCCCTAATGATCCCTCCGGCGGCGGGCAGCTGGAGAGCATTCTACGGCGTCAGAATGGAAACTGGCGGCCGTGTGTCATGAGAGATTGCTCCCCTCGGCGCGCTAGCAGTTGGTGACGGAAGCACCGAACGAATCCTGTTAGGCCGGTGCAATACCTCCTATCCCACCTGCCATTTCACAACTCTCTCCGGGTGCACGTACGCCGGCATGTCCTTCATCGGCGTTCTCTCTGCCAACATGTGACTGCGCCGATAAGCACGGTACCAGTCCACGGCAGGACTCGCATCGAACCGCTCAACGAGTGCGACCTTCACCGCCGTGTTGCCCCTGAACTCGCAATCGTACCTGCATCCCATCCTGTCACGGTGGTGCAGGTAGGCAATGGTGTACTGGGCCGAGTCGGTATGCACGGGCACGTCCAGCTCCAACTGCTCGTTGCCGCGCAGCCCGCCGAATAGCATTCGGTTTCCGATCCACGTCGGATTAACGTCCCGTCCGTCGACCCGGCATCGGACATCTTCTCTCTTCGCCCAGCCCGGCCTGCGCACGTTTACGCCCTTCATGCCCTTGTTGTGAATGATGAGCTTGCCTTCGTGCGGGAGGCAACTGCATACGTCGACCCACGGCGAACGCCTGTTCAGCCACATGTTGATCTCCGCCATGTCGCTTCTCTTCCGGACAATCCCCTCCCACGCGTAGTAGAGGCCCTGGCTGCCATTGATGGTACAGCAGTGCATCAGCATTGGGGTCAGGTAATCCGCGTCCCGCACCCAGCCGAACGCGCCGATGTTGCGGTCGATGACATTGTCGTGGATTTCCTGCCCTTCGAGGACACCCCTTCTGTTGTCCCAACGCACGTCGCAGGCCCCGCCCCACTTCGCATTCTTCGGCCGTTCCGGCCCGGCCTCGGACACCCGGATCGCTTCATCGCGGTCGGTCAGTTGGGCCTCGACCAGGCCGTTGCGCGCGTACAGCTCCACGTCATCCCAGTAGTCTCCCAGGCCGGCATCGGTCATGGCGACTCCCAGTGCGATCATATCCGCGACGGTGCATCCTTCCGTGCCGTACTTGGTGCCGTTCGTGGTGAGTCCGAGGCGATGGATGCCGTGCTGGCGCGCCCATTCGTAGCCGTCGCGCGCGAGGCATTTGAGCCTTGCATCGTTCGATGCAACGGCATAGTCCAACAACCCGCGTATCGCGCCAGTATTTGCGTGGGCATGCCATCTGAAATGACAGCGCTCAGCGCCCAGTTGCCTGACCATATCGAAGTCCGCGCCCCAGAATCTCCTGTTCACGCCCAGGTTCACAAACTTCCTCGACAACTCCAGGAACCTTTCGTCACCGGTCAGCCCGTAGTAACGGGTGAAACCGCGCACGGGCTGGAGAAGGTGGAACATCGTGGCGCCCTCGTACCCCTCTTCCGGTCCCTCGGGCGGCTCCGTAGTTGTCCAACCGGACTGGCGCGGATAGCTGAAATCGTTGCCCAGCCCTGGATTCGGGTAGTAAGCAATGTCGTCGCGCACTATCGCCAACTCATACATCCGCTCCGCCGTCTTCTTTGCCAGCCTCTTCCACTCCTCGGCGCCGGTATACTCATGCCAATTGATCAATCCCGCGATCAGGCGGCCGTTCCCTGCCATGCATGCGTAGTCCTCATTCCATTCCGCCTCTCCGTAACCCACACCGACATTCCATGGACGGCTTTCCAGGGCGCGATCGTAGACCAGCCCGTCTTCTTCCATGTTGCGCAACATGGCGTCCATGAAGCCGTCCTGGATATCCATGTGCTCATCGCTGCCCGACATCTGGCGCACCAGGGGAAGCCCTTCCAGGTATTTCGGCATGACGCCGCTGACCATGCTGCTCCAGTGCAGCATGTAGGGCGGATGCACGTCGAAGATCGTGCGGAATGTGCATTCGAAATCGAGATCGGGATTCAGCGTGCCCGTCAGCCCGTTCACTGCCATTCGACCGTGCTCGGACAGGTCGAGCGTGTCAGGAACCTGCAACCCATGCCTCAGGCCATCGTCGTCCATTGGGATTCCCTCCGGCACGAAACCTATCTTGCGGTGACGAGGCCAGGCCAACCGACCTTCCGGTCCTTCCGCCACTGCCTGTTACGCCCTTGCCCATAACAGCCCGTGGCTAAAGTGGCTTCTTGCGCATCCGGGCTTTCTTCGGCTGGCTGAGAAG
>CAZXDF010000351.1:0-2886 GCA_964639345.1 uncultured candidatus Brocadiaceae bacterium
CCATTATGTGTGGGTTCAATATAATTGCCTTTGATGTCCCCTTTATTATCCGCCGAGCCTATGCCCTGGGGGTGCACGTCCCCCATCAGGCGCGTGACCTTCCCCTTCGGCACTTCAAGGCGAAGTATGCCGCTGGAGGCGTCGAGGTGCCCCGGCGACCCCACGCGGATCCTTCGGTTTCGCGATCCTTCGATGATCAGACGTTCGTAGCCGATCTCCAGGTCCATTCCGACCCTGACCCACAGGTCGGCCTTCCGCGCGGCCATCATGTAGCTGGGCTTGGCCTGGATGGCGTGCGGATTCTCATAGCCGCGACAGATGCTAGTCGCCTCCACCGCCTCACCCCCGACCGCTTCGACTATGGACTTCAGGTCCGTTGTCGTGGTGACTACCTTCAAGATGTCGGCGCCCGCTGCATCCCCCAGTCCCCAGAACCCCATCAGGACGAACACGAGCACGCTCTGAACTGTGCGGAACCGGTCTTTCATCGCTCGAATCCTCCGGGAATCAGTACTTGTGGGCAGGATGGGCCCCCAGGCCGATATTCAGTTGCAGCCAGAGCTGGTGGTCCTGCTCTCTGCCTGCCACCTCGAAATTTCGGTTGCTGAACTGGTAGCCCAGCCGCCAGAAGCAGTTCTCGCTCTGACGATGCGTCAGGTAGGCCGACAAGGCATTCTCCCGGGAGCCGGCGTCGTCCGGAAGCTCAGAGAAGTCATACCTGCCGCCGATGAACCAGCGCTTGGCAAGCTGATACTCCAGGGCGGAGAACATGCCCCAGGAACTCTCCGTTCCGGACTCCATATCCTTGCGGGCGGAGAGCAGTTCGGTCTGCCAGAGCAGGGACTTGTAGAGGCCCTCCTGCGGAGGCCTCCAGCGGTAGGTCACGTCCAGGCCGCCCACGCAGGTGCGGTTGCTCCCGTGGCCACCGTCGTTCGGCGCTGTGGCGGCGCTCAGGCCGAGTTCCAGGGTCGAACTCTCCGAGAGATCGAAGAAGTTCTTCAGGTGCAAGAGGTGCACGAAGTCATCAGCGTCCTCCCCGGCGAACAGATGGGCGTTGTCGTTGTTGAAGAGTTCGTAGGTCAGTTCCATGTAGTGGTCCCACGGGTTGGGGATGAGCTTGCTGACCGACACGCCCAGGCCCGCCAGGCCCTCTTCACCGAAGTAGTTCTGGATGACGAGCGGGTACTCGACCCAGGGGAGGGCATGCAGGTGCTGGAGGTTCACCTTGCCGAAACCCGCCCTGAACTTCCCGACCTTGGCCTGGAGATCCCACGGCAGGGTCAGCAGCGTCAGATAGGCCTCTTCAATCTCGACGCCGTAGCCCCCGTGGCCCCCTTCTTCCTCGTCGTGGTCCTCTTCCTCCTCATGATCCCCTTCTTCCTCGTGGTGCGCGTGCTCCTTGTGAATCGCAAGGAAGATGTCCGCACGGGCGAACGGGTCGATGTAACCGCCGAACGCTATCTCCACCTCGCGCAGCAGGAACTCCTCGTCCAGCTCCCCTCCTTCCCCGCTGCCGTAGTGGAGGAGGAAGTCTGCGTTGACGCTGATCTCCGGGTTGAAGCTTTGGATCGCGCCCCGCAGGTCCAGCGAGGAAGGCGCCTGCGCATCACGAAGGATTCGGTCCATTGTTTGCACGTCGGGCGTGAACCGTTGTTCAGCGATGCGGTCCGTCCTTCCGACGAGTTCGTCCAGTTGTATCTGGAGATCATCCAACCGGGCTTCGTACCTCAGCCGCTGCGCGTCGAGGAGCGAGCGCAGACTCGTGATCTCGGCCCTGAGCGACCGGACATCGTCGGCCGCATCTGGCTCCGCGCGGGCTGCTGCGGTCGTGGCAATCAGCAGGTAGACAACTATGGCTGCGAGAATTGTGCACCTTCGTCCCATTCGTTTTGCTCCTCTGGTAAGCATGCTTTCGAGCCCACGCCGGCGGGGAACTGGCCCCACCTATGCGGGGTCGACGCGTTCAAGCGGGCAGAACTGCCGAAGGGGGCGCTTCAGGAAAGCCCCGCGCTTGGCGGCATGCAGGGAGGAGCTCGCGGCCGTGACAGTGTCGGAAGCGACTGTTCGACCAGAGCGTCGGCGTATGGCAGGGCGCCCGCCGGACGGCTTTGCTGAACGACCATGCCATCTGGCGGGGCGAACTTAGGCTGGGAGTTGAGGAGGAATACACAAATTGGGCACTCGTATCTGTTTCGTTGCTCAGGACTTACGTTGACGCCAGAGAGGCGGCAACGCTGGCCAGCACGGGCCCCTTCGAAACGTGCACCGGGCGTCTCGTTGCCGTGAACAACAGGATGGAGAAGAGGCAGACCCCACGTGGCGGCCAAGATCGCCACCAGGGCAAGCACACGCGCGGCTGCCAAGACTGTCCTTCGCCTACTCATTATTCCGTAGTTTCGCATGCTTCTTCGAGTCTACCAGAGCGATCTACACCTCTGCCCGGAGGCGCTTAGTCGCAAAACCCTCGCAGAATGTTCAAAGCTCCGGAAGAAACCTGCGCGCCCACTGTGGCCGCTGCTTTGGCAACGTCCGATTGTGGGCTGACAAAGGCAACGCAGCGTGACATGGCGGGACTTCCTCTGGGGCGGAATGCGTCCAAAGGAGCGGCAGCAAAACTTAGCCCATCTTTTTGCGAGCAGCTGCGCATAGGAAACACCTCTGCCCAACCCATCGTCTTCCGGTAAGAGGATCTTCCGGCAAATACGGTTGCCCGCCAGGCCCCGCGGCAAATCAGGCAGACTCCTGCCGGAAAGTTATACATACGGAACGATGTTGCCCGAATCGTCGGAGTGACCCCTTCCCCGAGAATTGATCCAGGAGTTGTGAGAGGATCCATACGGCAATAGTCCGGAAAGGATTCTCAGATGAAGAAACGGCATAGTGCAG
>CAZXDF010000352.1:0-14108 GCA_964639345.1 uncultured candidatus Brocadiaceae bacterium
CGTGCTGAGTCCTGAGTCCTGAGTGCTGGGTGCTGACCCCTGACCCCTGGCTTCTTGACTCTCTGACCCAGTCTACGAGGAAAGGTGCGAGCCAATGCAGAACTTTTTTTCCAGTCGTGAGCCGACCGGAAAAATCGATGCCTTCGAGAGCGAGATGACCACCCCTGCGCCGCCGGTGCGACAGAAACGCTATTTCGGCCGGGGCCTGCCCTACGTGGATCTGGACGACCTGACGGGCTGCCTCGTGGTGATCGAAGGCAGCGACGGAGTGGGGCGCACCACGCAGATCCGCCTGCTGAAAAGCTGGCTCGAAGTGAAGGGCTTCGGCGTGCTGGAAACGGGCTGGACGCGCTCTCAACTGGTCGGGCCGGCCATCGACCTGGCCAAGGCGGGCCACGCGATGAACAACCTGACCTTCAACCTCCTCTACGCCACCGACTTCGCCGACCGCATGGAGCACGAGATCGTGCCGTCGCTGCGCTCGGGGTTCATCGTCCTGTCGGACCGATACATCTACACCGCCCTGGCGCGCGCGGCGGCCCGGCGCTCGGACACGGACTGGATCCGTTCGCTCTACGGATTCGCCATCGAGCCCGACCTGGTCTTCTACCTCAAGGTGGGCGTGCGCACGCTCTTCGACCGGGTGATCAGATCCTCCGGCCTGGACTACTGGGAGGCCGGCATGGACCAGAACCCCGGATGTGACCCGTATCAGAGCTTCTGTCGCTACCAGACCAGGGTCATGCGGGAGTTCAACCGGCTCTCTGACGAGTTCGGGTTCCAGACGGTCAACGCGCGACGGTCGGTCGAGGCCATCCAGCGCGACCTGCGCCGGTCCGTCGGGGAGTTCCTCGGCATCGAGGTGACGAAACAGGACCGCCAGGTCAGTGCGCCCGGATAGCCGTCGGGGCAGCAAGCGGAGGCGAAGGTGGCCAGGAACAGCGAAACGCAGTTGTTCGTCGGCATAGATGTCGGAGCGACCAAGATACTGGCGGCAGTGGTGGACGGGTCGGGCGAGGTCCTGGACCGCACCAGGCGCCCCACGCCCACCGACGGAGGCCCAAAGGATGCCCTGGCGGCGATCATCGAGGCCGCCCGGCAGGTGCTCGAGAGCGCAGGGGTCCGTGCGAAGAAGCTCTCCGGGATAGGGCTGGCCGTCCCCGGGGTCGTCGACCCGGAGCAGGGCCGCGTGATCTGCACCCCGAACATGAACCTTGCCCCGCTGAAGATCGTGCCGCCGGTGGAGAGGAAGTTCGGGGTGGGCGTGTCACTGGGCAACGACGTGAACATGGGCATCCTGGGCGAGAAGTGGCTGGGCGCGGCGCGTCAGGCCCGCACCGCGGTGGGCATATTCGTCGGCACTGGCATCGGCGGCGGCATCGTCATGGACGGCCGGCTGGTCCGCGGCGCGCGCGAGGCGGCCGGGGAGGTCGGCCACATCGTCATGCAGGTCGACGGCCCTTTGTGCGGGTGCGGCAACCGGGGGTGTCTGGAAGCCTTGGCCAGCCGGTGGGCCATCGAGCGGGATATCCGCGAGGCGATCGCCGCCGGCCGTGAGAGCGCCGTCGCGGAGTTGCTCGGCAAGGAGGGCCGCTCGATCAAGAGCAAGGCCCTGAAGCGCGCCCTGAAGCGAAAGGATCCCGTGGTCACGGAGATCATGGAGCGGGCCGCCGAGGTGCTCGGGCATGCCTGCCTGACCGTGCGCCACCTGCTGGACCCGGAGGTGATCGTGCTGGGCGGAGGCGTGATCGAGGCCTGCGGCAAGTTCGTCATGCCGATCGTGCATAGGATCGTCTCCGGCGACGCGTTGAAGGGCGCCAAGGCGCCCGGGCGCCCGGCGGGATGCCGCGTGGTGCGTTCCGAGCTGGGAGACGACGCCGTCGTGTTGGGGGCCGTCGCGCTCGCCCGGCAGGCCACAGGGGACGCCGGCGCGACGACGCCCCCAAAGCCGCCCCGATCCACCTGATATGCTGGACCCCAAGAGATGCGAAAGCTCCCGGCAAGTCTGCCATCGACGGCAAAGCTGGACTGCGCCCTGGCCCTGGTGCGGCGGCACCCGGAGGAGCTTATGCACATGGAGCAGGTCGCGCGCCTGTGCGGGGCGCTGTTCGACCTCCTTCAGCCGCTCCACGGCATGGGGCCGCGGGACTGCGAGCTGCTGTGCTGCGCCGCCCTCGTGCACGACATCGGGCTGTCCGTGAGCCCTTCCGGCCATCACAAGCATTCCCGTGACCTGATCCTTCGGAGCGATCTGCCCGCGCTCAGCACCCAGGAGCGCGATATCATCGCCAACCTTGCGCGCTACCATCGCAAGGCGCAGCCCGCGCAAAAGCACGGGGCCTTCCGCGGGCTCACGTCGCAGGCGCAGGGGCTCGTGCGCCGGCTGGCGGCCATGCTCAGGCCTGCCGACGGCCTCGACAGGGCGCATGAGAACGCGGTCGGGGCGCTGGAGGCATCGGCCGCGGTGCCGACGCTGTGGGTGGTCGGCATATACGGGCCCGGCGACCTGGGCTATGCGGCCTGGGGCGCAAATCGCAAGGCAGGCATGTTCAAGGAGGTTTACGGCGTGGAACTCAGGTTTGAACCCAGGGGGCCGGTGCTGTGAGGCCCGAGCGGAGGCGAGAATGGGACGATTCGTGATTCTTTCCGGCCCCTCATGCGTCGGCAAGGGGCCGCTTCATGCCGCGTTGAGGAAGTTCTACCCGGAGCTGGCCGGCGCGCTGGGCAAGCTCGTTCTCTACAACAGCCGCTCGCCCCGACCTGGCGAGATGGACGGGGTGGACTACCACTTCCGGACCCGGGAGCAGGTCGAGGAACTGCGCGGCCGGGCGGGCTTCCTTGTCATGGAGGTCCGGGGAGACATCCACGCGCTGGACGGGAAGGAGCTGCAGGCCGTTCTCGCCCGCGGCGACGCCTTCTTCGAAGGCAACGCGTTCGTCGCGCGGGAACTGCTGACCGGCCCGTTCGCCCGCGATACCGAACGCCTGAGCGTCTTCCTCTCGCCGCTGTCGAAGGACGAGATCGCCCCCCTCAACGCCGCTGATAGCGCCGTGTCGCTTCCGGATTTCGTCGCGGACGTTATGAGGCGAAAGCTCCTTCGGCGCACGGGGCGGCAGAAGACGAACCTGTCGCTGAAGGACCTGGAAGACATCGAGCGGCGCGCTACGAGCGCATACGTGGAGATGAAGGAAGCCTGGCGTTTCGACCACGTCATCCCCAACCATGACGGCGAGGACAGCGAGAACTGGGACGCCTTCTATTACCCGCTGGGGGATGCCCGCAGGACGCTGCTGGCCTTCGCCGACCTCCTGGCCGGACGCCCCGCCCAGGGCGCGGAGACATGGGACGAGGCCCTGCTGCCCTGAGCATGGGCCTCAAGGGCAGCAGGGCCAAGCAACCGCGCGTCTGACATGTACGCCCCGCCCGCGATGCGACTACCTTCTCCTAAGAATCACCACCACCACGAGAAGAATCACGCCAAGCCCGACGCTGATGCCTGAGAACCACCACATATTTTCCTCCATTCTCCGGGTCACATGCCTGCCGGGGCCGCCGCTCGGCCCTCAGCCTGACCAATTGATGCCCGACAATCATACCGAACCGGCGCCCGTATTGGAAGCCTTGTCTTGAATGAATCTTCGGTGGCGCTCGCCGCGCGCACGACGAGTCTGCGGACAACCGGAGGCCCGATATGCAGGAAGAGAACGAGCGGTAGGATCGCCCGGACATCATCATACCGCCACGCATACACAGCGAAGACTCTACGACGTTGGAGCTGCCACAGAGGTTAGAGAGACGGCACCGGCCCAATCATCGGGCTTCAGTCCCGACTCCGGAGTGCTGCCCCCTGATCCCTGCTCCGTGTCCTCTATGTGGCGAGTCCCACGCTGCAGTGCGCAGAACGCAGTGTCCCGCCCAAAGCGCGAGAGCTTGCACGACGGTTGACACATTGGAGGGGTTCTGGTATAAATCAGCAGCAATGTGGGCTGATCGGCTCCGCCGCCGCGGGCTGTGCCATGCCGCGAGCGGGCCGGCGGTTGCAGGCCGGTAGTCCTACCGAGATCCCGCCCCCGACGGGCAATTCTCACCGTTGGCCAAGTGGTTTGCTGCTGTGGAGATGAGGCTTAGATGGATATCCCGACCCTCGAGGCGGTGCCGCGTGACGAGCGCGGCGGCCATGCCGCCGGCCGGCTGCGCAGGCAGGGGATGGTCCCTGCGATCCTTTACGGCCGGGGCGAGCCGAACGTCGTGCTTGCCGTGCAGCGCAAGGCGATTGAGAAGTTGCTCCACGAGCACCACTTCGTCATGAACCTGGAGTGCGAAGGCCAGGCTGGCCCCGCCCAGCTCAAGGAAGTCCAGTACGACGCGCTGGGCGAGGAGGTCATCCATGCGGACTTCGGACGCATATCGCTCACCGAGACCCTGCGCGTGAGCGTGCCGATTGTATTGCACGGCGAGCCGGAAGGCGTCAAGGAGGGCGGCGTGTTGGAGCAGATCCTGCACGAGGTTTCGGTGGAGTGCCTGCCCACGAACGTCCCTGAAAGCATCCGCGTTGAGGTGGCGAATCTGCAAATGGGCGACGGCTTGCGCGTGCGAGACCTCCCGGTGACCGAGGGCGTGAGCATCCTCGCGGAGCCGGATGCCGTGGTGGTGCTGGTCATTGCGCCGCCTGAGGTTGTGGAAGAGGAGGAGGCCGAAGAGGCCGGGGTGGCGGAGCCCGAGGTCATCGGCAAGCCCGAGGAGGGAGAGGAAGGCGCCGGTGAGGAGGCATAGGGACAACTCCGGGTGGCTTCAAGCTTGCCTTAGGCGCTATTGCAGAACCCGCTCCGTCGGCGCCGAGGCTCACAGGCGCTGCGGTCAGCAGCACCCACGCCAGGGAAGGATGAACCCGTGAAGTACGTCGTCGGCCTCGGCAATCCGGGCAGGAAGTACTCCTACACGCGCCACAATCTGGGCTGGATGGTCCTCGAGAGAATCGCGACGCGCCTCCGCATAAAAGGGGATCAGGGGCGCTGGCACGGGCGTGTTGCGGTCTCGGACGAGTTGGTCCTGCTGAAGCCGACCACCTACGTGAACCGAAGCGGCCGCGCGGTGGCTGCGCTGCTGGAAGAGACAGGCGCCGCGCCGGAAGACGTCCTTATCGTGGTGGATGACTTCAACCTTGAATTGGGCCACTTGCGGCTGCGCCGCCGGGGAGCAAGCGGCGGGCATCGCGGGCTGGAGTCCGTGGCTAAGTGGCTGGGGACGGAGGCGTTCCCCCGGCTCAGGGTGGGCGTGGGTTCCTGCTTGCCGGAGGTCGACCCGCGTGTCTATGTGCTCGAGGCGTTCGCACCGGAAGAGAGCCTGCTGGCCAAGAGTGCGATCGACTACGCGGCACAGGCCGTCTTATGCTGGCAGAGCGAGGGACTTGAGAAGGCGATGAATCGCTACAATGGTTCGGTGGAGCCCTCGGACGCGTTGAGCGCGTGACGGGGCGCCGGAGCCATTTTGGAGGAGAGGAATTGGAATCGAGGCTCTATGAGGGCATGTTCCTGGTCGACGCGGCCAAGGGCGGTGAGGATTTCCCGGCGATCATACAGCACATCACCGGCCTTCTCGGCCGCAACGGTGCCGAGCCGGAACGCATCGAAAAGTGGGCCGAGAGCAGGCTCGCCTACAAGATAAGGCTGGTGGAGCGGGGAATCTACGTGCTGATCTACTTCCGGGGGGATCCGGAGCGGATTGACGCGCTACGCCGCGACGTTACACTGTCGGAGGAGATACTGCGCCTGCTCATCCTGAGGGCGGAGGCAATGCCCGAACCGCGAGGGCCGCTGTTCATGCCCGATGGCGAGGCCGTCCCAGTCGAGGAGGATCCCGCTCCGGCCGAAGAGGCCCCCGTGCCCGATGCAGAGCCAGCTCCGACCGAAGAGGCGGCTGCTCCCCCGGATTCCGCGGGCGAGGCCGCCGAAGCACCGGCCGCAGAGGGCGCCCCAGAAAGCTGACATCGAAGGATCCCGTTTAGCGAGTCCGCGCGTTGGTACCGCGCCTCGGAGAAAGAAGGGGAGACATGACCTATGGCAAGCCTGAACAAGGTCTTCCTGATGGGCAATCTGACGCGTGACCCGCAGTTGCGCTACACCCCCAGCGGTACGCCGATCTGTGAGTTCGGAGTCGCCGTGAACCGGCGCTTCAAGAGCAAGGAGGGCGAGCAGCGCGACGAGACATGCTTTGTCGACGTTACCGCGTGGGGGCGAACGGGCGAAGTCATCAGCGAGTACTTCAGCAAAGGCAAGCCCATACTTATCGAAGGGCGGCTCAAGTTCGACTCCTGGGAGACCCCAGATGGCCGCCGAAGCAAGTTAAGCGTCGTTGCGGAGAACTTCCAGTTTATCGGCGGACGAGATGACCGGGAGAACTCCGAAGCGCGCCCCGGCCGGCGCGCCGAGGGCACGCGTGCCGAGGGCGGGCAGCCGCGGGGCGAGAGGCCCAGTGGCCGGCGCGACAGCGCGCAAGGCGCCCCGAGGAAGGAGCAGGCCCCCGACGAGGCGAAGGAGCCGGAACAGGAAGGGTTCGACGTCTCGGACGACGAGATCCCGTTCTGAAGCGCCCGCACCCCAAAAAGGGTGTCGGGGGACACAAACGTCCGGTATAGTGAAGATTTCGCGGCTGCGATAGCGAGAGGGAAACAGCGATGCAGGTTGTGCTGCGCGAGAACGTAAGAAATCTGGGGCAGGCGGGGGACGTGGTCGAGGTAGCGGATGGCTATGCGCGCAACTACCTCTTGCCCAAGAGGTTAGCCATGAACCTCGGCCAGGCCAACATGGCGGCCATCGAACGGAAGCGAGAGGCCCGGCGCCAGCGGGAACTGGAGGAGTTGGACCGGGTGAAGGCCGAGGCCGAGAAGCTCGCGGGCTTCTTGTGCTATATTGAGGTCCGCGCCACGGAGACGGGCCACCTGTTCGGTTCGGTCGGGCCGGAGCAGGTGGCGCAGGCGCTGGTCGAGAGCGGCTTCGAGACGCTGCGGCCGGCCAGCGTGGACATGCCGCAGCACATCGAGGAGCTGGGGGACTACGAGGTGGAACTGATGCTGCATCCCGAGGTCCGCGTCGGCATAACCGTCCGCGTGGCGCCACCGGGCGAGGAGGAGACGGAGGAGGAATAGTTCGCATCGCGGACTTACGCCGCGTAGGAACCCGCCCCGGCTTCCGATAGCGGCGGGAGGAGCGAAGATGGCCCACGATGCCGTATCACCCCGCGTCCTGCCGCACGATACACAGGCTGAGATGGGCGTGCTGGGTTCCATGATGCTCGCCCCGGAAGCCGCCCACCTGGCCAGCGAGAGGCTCACGCGTGGGAGCTTCTATACGCTGTCCCATCAGGAGATATTCGAGGCGCTCTCGACGCTGTTTGACGAGAGCAACACCATAGACATCATCCTGCTGCGCGAGGAGCTGAAGCGGCACGAGAAGCTCGAACAGGTCGGGGGCGCGCGCTACCTGACCGAACTGATGGAAGCCGTTCCCACCAGCGCCAACGCCGAGCACTACGTCAACATCGTCCGCAACAACGCCGTGCGCCGTCAGCTCATAGAGACCGCCACCGGCGTCGTCAAGGCCTCCTACGAGGACGGGCAGGACGTCGACGAGCTGCTGGACGGCGCGGAATCCGATATCCTGGCCGTGCGCAACACCAGGCAGTCCGGGCAGCTGAAGTCGATGGCCGATCTGCTCCAATGGGTCGTGGCCTACACCGACCAGCTCCACCAGCACCCGGGGCAACTCAGTGGACTGGCCACGGGTTTCAACGATCTGAACGAGATCACTAACGGGCTTCAGCCGGGCGAGCTGATCGTCGTGGCCGCCCGCCCCAGCGTGGGAAAGACGACGCTGGCGCTGAACATCCTGCACCACGTCTGCATGGTCGAGCGCCGGCCGGCGGCGCTGTTCACGCTCGAGATGGGGGCCGAGCAGATAGTGAGCAACTTCCTGTGCATGCACCTGCGGCTGGACACGCAGAGGTTCCGCAGGGGCGACCTCCAGGACAGCGAGTGGCGGGATATCGAAGACTCGGTCCATGACATGGTCGAGCTTCCACTGTTTATCGACGACACCCCGGCGCTTCGCCTGAGCGACCTGCGGGCCCGCGCCCGCCGCATGCATCATCAGCACGGCGTGGAACTCATCGTCGTGGACTACATGCAACTCGTGCGGCCCACCCGGGGGCGGGACAACCGCGCCACGGAGGTTGCGGAGATCAGCGCCGGCCTGAAGGCGCTGGCGCGCGAACTGGAGGTGCCGCTGCTGGCCGTGGCGCAGCTCAACCGCTCCGTCGACAAGGAGTCACGCCTGCCGCGCATGAGCGACCTGCGCGAGAGCGGCGCCATCGAGCAGGACGCCGACGTCATCATGCTGCTGCACCGGGAGGATTATGACAAGGACCAAAAGCAGCAGGACGAGGAACGCGGCGAGGACGGGCCAGTGGCGCCGAGAGACACCGGCGGCGTTCCGGGTTCCTATGCCGACGTGATCATCGCCAAGCAGAGGAACGGCCCGACGGGCACCTGTCCGCTGGTCTTCTGGAAGCGCTGTCTTCGATTCGAAGCCCGATCAACCGTGAGAATGTGAGGACGCGTGAGCACTAAAAGGATTTCAGCCGGCCGGTTGCACACTTGGCGCGGCGGGTGGGGCATCTCGGCCGTTCTCGGCATCGTGGTCTCGTGTGCGCTCATCCTCTGCCTGCCCGCCGCGGGTCAGGATGCGTCCGATGAGGGCGCTCCAATCGTCAAGAAGATCACCGTCACCGGTACCTACCTGGTCCAGGATCAGGTAGTGCGTAATCTGCTCGACATACCGGTCGGCGAGCCCCTGGACCGCGAAGCCCTGCAATCCTCCGTTGAGCGGGTCAAGGGTCTAAGCCTGTTCAGCGAGGCGAGGGCCTTCACCACGCCCCTGGAGGGGGGCGGAGTGGAGGTGCGAATAGAGGTCGAGGAGCAACTCCGGGCGACGACGGTGGGCTTCCGCGGCAACAAGCGCATCAGCTCGCGCCGACTCCTGGAGCTGGTGGCTATCGGGCCGGGCGATTCGGTAACGCCCGCCCGCGTCGGGGCGGCGGAGGAAAAGATCACCGATGCCTATTTGAAGGCGGGCTACCCGCTCGTCTCGGCAGTCACCTACGTGCAGGCCGCCGAGACCGGGGCTGGCCCGCTTATCTTCGACATCGTCGAAGGCCCCGAAGCTTACATCCGGCGGATAGAGATCACCGGCAACGCGGCCCTTGGCGCCGACCAGATCAGGAAACTGATGCGGAGCCGTCCGCGCGGTTGGCCGGGGTTCCTGCGGCCCGGACGGTTCAGCCCCGAGAAGTTCAGTGAAGACCTGGACGAGATCGCGAACAACTACTACCAGGCCGGCCACCTGGACGTGAAGGTGGCGGGGTACCTGTCCTACAGCGAGGACTTCCGCACGATCACGCTCAACGTTACCGTGTATGAAGGGCCGGTTTACGTGGTGACGGGGGTCGAGTTCGAAGGCAACCTCCTGTTCACGGACAACGAGCTCCTGGACGCTATCCCGGTAAAGGTGGGCGAGCTGTTTTCCAAAGCCAGCCTGGCTGGCGCCGAAATGATCATCGCCGACATGTACGGGCGCCAGGGCCACGTGGATGTCGGCGCGCCGGGCAAGGAAAGCCTGAGCGCCGACTGGTCCCTCACCGAGACGGGCGACTCGGTCGTGGTGCGCTTCCGCATCGAGGAAGGGCTACTGGTCAGGATTCGGCGCGTGCGCATCGAGGGCCTGACGAAGACCGGCGACCTCGTGGCGCGGCGGGAGTTGAGCATCTACCCGGGCGACCGGGCGCGCACGGACAGGTTCAGGGAAAGCGAACGGCTGTTGCTCAACACGGGTTACTTCGACCTCCAGGACCCGGACGCTGTGCGCATTACGCTCGAACCCGATGAGGGCGCGTTGCGCGACGCCGTAGTCAGGGTCAAAGAGGGCCAGACCGGGTTGTTGATGCTCGGCGCAGGCGTGAGCAGCGACGCGGGGGTCCTGGGCCAGATCATGATAAGAGAGGATAACTTCGACATCATGAACTGGCCCCGGAGCTGGCGCGACCTGTTCAGCGGCAACGCGCTGCGGGGCGCGGGGCAGAGGCTGACCATGGAGGTCGCCCTGGGCACGGAGCGGAGCACGTATGTGCTCGCGCTCGAGGACCCGTCCATCCACCACGGCCCCTACGGTGTGGGAGTGCAGATATATCGGCGGGGCATCCAATGGGACGAGTTCGACGTCACCCGCACCGGCTCGGCCGTGAAGCTCACGAAGAGCTTCACGCGCTACATCCGGGGCGAGTTGAGGGCGGGTTACGAAGGGATCACGATGGATGATCTAAGCACCAGCGCCTCGCCCGCCATCGTTCGCGACAAGGGCAGCTACAGCAAGGTCTACGTCGCTGCCGCCTACGTCGTCGACCGGCGGGACAGCCGCTTCATCCCCTCCGAGGGCTATCGCGCGCAGGCGGAGGCCGAGCTGGCCACCCTGGACATCAACACCCTCAAGCTCACCGGCGAGGTCAAGAAATACTGGACCGTCTGGGAACCGGAAGGCTGGGGCAAGCACATCTTGAGTGCACAGGCCGGGGCGGGCATGCTCTGGGGCTACAGCGGCGGCCGGATCCCGGTCTTCGAGCGGTTCTACGCGGGCGGGGCGAACTCGATCCGGGGGTTCGCGCTCTGGGGCGCATCCCCGGTGGAACCCACGAAGAAGCAGCAGGTGGGTGGCGAGTCGATGCTGGTGGGCTCACTGGAATACAGCGTCCCGGTGTCGGGGGACCGGCTGCGGTTGGCGGCGTTCGTTGACGGGGGGTATGTGGCAGAGGACGCTTTCGACATCCTGACAGGATGGGACGAGTTGCGGGCCGCCGTCGGCGTGGGAGTGCGGTGGCAGCTCCCGTTCCTGGGCAACACGCTGCTGTCAGTGGACGTTGCGTTCCCGGTCAAGAGCGAGAGCTTCGACGACACGCAGCCCATCACCTTCTCCTTCGGCACGCGCCGTGAGTTCTGACGGCCCCCTCTTGCTCACAGTCATGTCCATGGGCGCCGACTGTGATCGGGCTGTGCGCGCTCAGGCGGGGCCAATCCACTGGAAGCTCGCGGCCGTTGGCCGTAAGCTATTCGGGCAGGCAGAAGACCCGTCTCACCGCCTGCCCTGCCGCCCCTTGTGCGGGGTGCCGCGAACCCCGGGCCGGCTGCGCCAGATGAGGCGGTTGAAGGGTCTGGACTGTCGCAGCTAAGATACAGACTGGAGGTAAGGATTCGATGAAGGCTAACGGTGAACAGTCTGGGGCGATGGGCCGGAAGGTTCTCGTGGGCGCAGTGCTGCCCACGCTGTTGCTGGGCGCATTGGCGGTGCTCGCCTTCGCCCAGGGCGATGGTGCCCCGCGGCCGGCCGCCCCGCCGGGCGAGCCGCCGGCGGCTCGGCTCAAGGTCGTGGTGGCGGATCTGGACGAGGTTTTCAACAGCAGCGAAGAGTGGAAAGACCGCGAGGAGGAGGCCCGAAGGATCATGGAGCAGATGCGCCGGGTCCGCGAGCGATATGACCGCCTGCTCGGCCTCCTGAAGACCGAGTACGACAACCTGCCGCCCGGCGCTGCGCGGGACAAGAAACGAACCAATATCGAGGCCACGGTGCAGGAGGGACAAAGAGTCTATGCCGAGGCGCAGGACTCGCTCCTGAAACAGCGAAGGGAATCACTGGGCGGGATGTTCAACAAGATCCACGAGGTCATCAATGAGTATGCCGAGGAGAACGGAGTCGACCTGGTGCTGAAGAAACAGGACCTGGGCGTTTCGGCAAGCCAGCCGCTGGAGATGGACCTGATCCTGGCCACGGCGCACGTGCTCTACGCGAGGGAGGAATTCGACGTCACGGCAGAGGTCGTCCGAAGGCTCAACGCGGACTACCCGAGAGAGATCCTGGACAGGTAACTGTGCCAAGGCATCAGCAGACGATCGCGAACGCAGCGGAGGTGAACGGCCGGGGGCTGTTCTCGGGCGCGGAAGTCCGAGTGCGCCTCTGCCCGGCGGAGGCCAACACGGGGATACTGTTCGTGCGTGTGGACCTGCCGGACAGGCCCGTGGTGCCCTGCACGGCGGAATGCCTCGGCACGGCGTTCCGCTCGACGCTGCTGCGCCGTGACGACCTGGAGATCCACAGCATCGAGCATTTGCTCAGCGCCTGCGTCGGCCTGGGGGTGGACAACCTGGTGGTGGAGCTGGACGCAGAGGAGGTGCCGGCCGTGGGCGGGTGCCCGCTCGAGTTCGCCCGGGCCATGCTGGAAGCCGGCATCGAGGAGCAGAGCGCCGACAAGACCTTCCTGAAGATACAGGAGCCGCTGGCGGTCTCCGAAGGCGAATCCAGCATCACGGGCATGCCGAGCGAGGAAGGGCTGACGGTGAGCTGCGTTCTGGAGTTCGACCACGCAGACCTGGCCGCCCAAGTCTTCACCGCCCGCATTGACCCGGACACCTACATGCGGGACATCGCCCCGGCGCGCACCTTCGCGTTCGAGCTTGCCTACGAGGAGTTCGCAGCGCGGGGGATCGGCGGCGGGGTGACGGATGAGAACGCGCTGGTGATCTTCCGGGACGGATCGGTCAAGAAGCCGCTGAGCCGAGAGGACGCCCAACTCAGGTTCGTCAACGAGTTCGCCCGCCACAAGGTGGCCGACCTCCTGGGCGACCTGGCCCCGGCCGGCGTGGACCTGGAAGGCAAGATCGTGGCCGTTCGGACCGGCCACCGGCTGAACGCGGCGTTCGTCAACGCCCTCTGCCGCATCCTGAAGGCGGAGGGGGCCCCGGAGCCGTACCTCGACATCCGCGAGATCCGGCGCATCCTGCCCCACCGCTACCCCTTCCTGCTGGTGGACCGGATCCTGAGGGTGGAAGAGGAAGGCAAGAAGATCGTGGGGTTGAAGAACGTCTCGTTCAACGAGCACTTCTTCCAGGGCCATCTGCCGGACTACCCGGTCATGCCGGGCGTGCTCCAACTGGAGGCCCTGGCGCAGGTGGCGGGCGTGCTGCTGCTGCGCACGCTGGAGCATACGGGCAAGGTCGCCCTGCTGGTGAGCATGGACGCAGTGAAGCTCAGGCGTCCCGTGATGCCGGGCGATCAGTTGATTCTGGAGGCCGAGGCGGTGCGCGTGCGCTCCCGCAGCGCTCAGGTCAACGTGCGGGCGTCGGTGAACGGCGAAGCCTCGTGCGAGGCGGAGATGAAGTTCATGATGGTCGAAGCGGAAGACCTTTGAGGGCGCCCGCAAGGCGCCCGGCAAGGATGAGGAAGAGATGAAGATGCATTCAACTGCCTCGGTGGAATCCGGAGCCCGGATCGGCGAGGATGTCGAGATCGGCCCGCAAGCCTACATCGGCCCGCACGTGGCCATAGGAAACGGCTGCAAGATAGGCCACGGGGCCCACATAGAGGGGCACACGAGCCTGGGCGAACGCAACAACGTCGGCCCCTACGTCATGCTCGGCACGCCTCCCCAGGACGTGAAGTACCGTGGCGAGCCCACCGAACTTGTCATCGGCGACGACAACGTGTTTCGCGAGTTCGCCACCATCAATACGGGCACCGTCACGGGGCTCGGCGTGACCCGCATCGGCAGTCGCAACATGTTTATGATCGGCTCGCACGTGGGCCATGACTGCGACGTGGAGGACGATGTGATCATGGTCAACGGCGTCGCCGTAGGAGGCCACTGCAAGATCGAAAGCGGCGCATGGATCATGGGCGGAGCGGGCCTCGTGCAATTCACGAGCGTGGGCAAGCTCGCTTACGTGGCCGGCATGAGCGGCATAGAGGTCGACGTGCCGCCGTTCATGATCATGGAGGGCCACCGGGCCAGCGTGCGGAAAGTCAACGAGGTCGGCCTCAGACGCGCCGGTTACTCCGAAGAGGTCATCCAGAACCTGTGGGACGCGTACAGGAAGATCTTCCGTGCAAAGCAGCTCAACCGCGAGAAGATCTTCAACGAGATCGAGGCCAGCGACTGGGCCTGCGAGGAGACCCTTTACCTGGTGCGTTTCATGCGCAGAAGCCTCCAGGGGCGTCTCGGCCGTTACCTGGAGT
>CAZXDF010000353.1:0-4996 GCA_964639345.1 uncultured candidatus Brocadiaceae bacterium
GCACCAAGCCCGGACCAGCCAGCGGAACAACACCACCAAGAATGAGTCAAGGGTTCTCGGCCGACAAACGCATTGGGGGGCATAAACGGCCCCAGGAACGCTGCTCACGCAATGTGACACGCGGATTGCTGGGAGAAGGTAGAGACGCTTAGACCCAGATCATTCCGGATTCCTGCACTGTCCGGTTGCATTTCTGCCAGCCGCCTATACCGATCAAAGACACCCGCCAGGTCGCCCCTGACAAAACACGCTTGTACCTACGGCACGGCCTCTCTGCGGCTCTTCACAGAGCTATCCCTCATCTGCATGCGGCACCTGCGCGGGTGCTCGCAGCCTGATCCTGTGCGTCGCTGCATAAAGCAAGGGATATGCCACATGCCCGCGATCCATATGGTGTGCCGCGCAGCCCATGTGCATCCCATTTCTCACACCTTGCCGCCCTGCGGGGCAGAAGAGTCAACCACCCAGTATGTGGCCGTACAGCCGCCAGACTTCCGAACCCGCCGTCTCAGAGTTGCCATACGCACCTCCGGTAATCCATCATGTGCAACCACATTGCAGCCACGCTGGCCTGCAGGACAGTTGAGGAGGCAGGGCGAGCCGAATGGGAGACCCCGTGGAAATCCGAAATAGGCTCGGAGGGACTCTCAGGAGGGCCTAGGGCAGGATATAGGTGGTGCGGATGGAGGGATTCGAACCCTCACCTGGTAGTTAGCCAGACTAGGTCCTGAACCTAGCGCGTCTGCCTGTTCCGCCACATCCGCGAGAGCGCATAGATTATAGCCGGGCATGCGGGACTGTCAAGCTCAACAGTCGCTGGATGGTATCAAGAGTTTCGTGTAGAAAGGGTTTTGGGAGGTTGGCGCGTTGTGGGGGCGTGCCTGGCCAGCGAAAGGGCAGCATGCCGAAGCGGGGGTGAGGGCCGCTTCGCGGTTTACTTCCGGGGCCTGCGCTGTTATCCTAAGCAGGGACCTGCGATAATCTTCGGATCAAAACACCCCGGGGCGGCGTCTAACTAGAATGAAGGCAGGGATGAGCGAAGCTTCCTGCAGCGACGTGGAGTTGGTCGCGCGTGTGTGCGGCGGCGATACGGAAGCGTTCTCAAACCTCATAGGTCGTTACCAGGACTATATTTACAACGCGATTGCCCACTTGGTGGCCGGGTCGCCGGATGCGGAGGATATTGCCCAGGAGGTCTTTCTGAAGGCGTTCAGGAACCTGAAAGGCTTCCGTCGCGAGGCGGAGTTCAGCACATGGCTCTATGGCATAATGCTCAATTCCGTGCGCAGCTACTGGCGAGGTCAGGGCCGGCGCAAAGATGTCGCAAGGCTCGGCTCGACGGGACGAAGCGACAACCCGCACCCGTACTCCGATCCGCCTTCCCCGGATGACGGCCCAATGGAGCTTTCGGCCCGGTCCGAGACGGTGGCGGCCGTGCGGCGGGCCATCGAGGAGTTGGAGCAGGACCTCAGGGAGGTGATCGTGCTGCGGGACATCGAGGGCGCCAGCTACGAGCAGTTGGCCCAGGTGCTGGGCCTGCCGCTGGGAACGGTCAAGAGCCGGCTGTTCCGCGCGCGCAGCGCCCTTAAGGAGAAGATCAGCCCGGCGCTGGCCAGGGACCTGTAGAGTGCGACGTTACGGACGGGGGGAGGTGACTCTCCCGCCCTCTTTGAGACGCGCATGGGGTGGGTGAAGGCTGATGAAGTGCGAGAATACAAAGCGAAGACTCTCCGAATACCTGGACGGGGTGCTGCCCGACGAGGAGCACGCCGCCGTGGAGGCCCACGTGGCCGAGTGCGCGGGCTGCCGGACCGAGCTCGAGGCCCTGCGGCGCACCGTGGAGGCCGTGGCGGGGTTGCCCCACCACCGCGCGCCCGCCGGTTTCAGGGCCAGGGTCGCCGCGCGGGTGCGTGCTGAGGCCGTGGCAAGGCCGGGCAGGGGCGCCCGCATCATAAGCCTCTGGCCTCGTCTGGCCGCAGTGGCCGCGATGTTCATCCTGGCAGCCGGGATCACGTTCCTTGTGGACGGTGGACTATGGCTGCCCGGCAGCCCCGACGGGGACCGCCTGGCGATGAAGGAAGGGCGTGAGGCGCCCGCCCTGACACCGGGGAGGGGCGTAGCTGGCACAGCACTGACGCACAACGGCACGCTCGATGCCCCCGCCGCAATGCCGCCGGATGAGGCAGAGGATGGGGGGCTCGCCGATGACAAACGTCGTTCTGGGCTGCGGTCGCGGGTCGCCGAAGGCCTGGACGCCCCACGCGAAGCGAATGGGTTCGCGCTCGGGGACGTTGTGACGCTCAAGGCCGGGGCCAACGGCCGCCGGTACGAGCATGACCGCGCGATGGACGAAGCGCGCAAGGCGGGCGACCTGCGCCCGGGGCAACCGTTGAGGCAGGCGGGCCTGGCGAGGACGGCCGACTTCGACGTCGATCAACCCCACCAGGTGCTGATGCTCCAGGACAGCCGCCCCATCCTGCTGGCGACGCAGGCAATGGACCTGGCCGCGAGAAACGATGGCCGGTTCGACCTGGCCCTGGTCCCGCAGGGGGATCGGGGCGACGAGATCGTGCTGGTGCTGTACATCCCGGTGGAGCAGTACGAGGCCTTCCTGAGCCAGGTGACCGATCTCGTCCCCATGAGACAGCAGCGGCTCAGCAATACGATGGTGACCAAGCAACAACCCTATTTCCAGGACGTGTTGGTCAACTACTACGAGCAGCAGACTGGCGAACCCATAACGAAGCGTGACTGGGAGGCGATGGCAATCAGTGGCAGCGGGGGGGGGCCGTCCGGGCCGGCAAGGTCGCCGGCAGCACAGCCTGGCGCCGATCATGAAACGGCTCGGCTGTTCCGGGACCGTCATGTGCCAGTTAAGCTTGCGACCGACGCGGACGGGGATGCGCCGGTCGCCAACGCGACTGCGAAATCGGAGGCCAGACGGACGCTCAGCGAACTGGCGGCAGCACGCCCGGGCATACCTGCCGAGGAGACCCTGGCGTCGGAGTCCGAGCGGACGCCCCGAAAGCCGGCGGCCGACAAGGCACTCGGCAAGCTGAGGGCCGAGCTGGCGCCCCAAGAGCTGGAGGCTAAGGATATGTCGGGTGCCATGGTCGGCAGAAGGGCAAAGGCGGCGGCAGCCGAAGAGGAGAAGTTAGAGGAGCCGGCCGGCGCGAAACCGAGGGCGGATTACTTACGCTATTCCAGGGCAAGGGAAGCCGGCAGGGACTTGGAAACGGCCAAGCTCGAGTTGAGCGAGCTGAGCGAGAAGCTGGGAACCGGGCCCAGCCGCGTCCGGTTGATCATCCGGCTCATGCGCGCGGCCCCGGAACCAACCGAGCGGTAAGCCCGCCCAAGTCCCTATCACTACAACGTCAGACTTGCCACAGAGGATACGGGGCAGGGATCGCGTCAGGACTCAGGATGCTCTGTAGTGTCAGCCCGCCGCGTCCGCTTCCTCGGCGGGGAAGAGCTTGCGCAGGTCCTCGCCCTCGCCCTCCCCGAACGGCCCCACCACGGCCATATTGGCAGAGGCGTGTTCGAGCACCTCGGCCATAACCTCCCCCACGCGCTCGCAAGTGAGCGCTTCCTGGCGGGCGACGTGCTCCTCGGGCGTGATGAGTTTCTCCGGACGCAGCAGGAACTCCTGCCGTCCGAACCAGTGGGCCAGCCGGTGAGGATCGTCGCACATGATCTCCGCGCCGCAGCGGACGGTCTCCTTGTAGCGCTCCAGCTCCGCCTCCGTTATGCCGCGCTCGCGCACGGCCTCCACCGTTTCGATGGTCGCCGCGACGGCGGCGGCGAGGTTCGCAGCGTCCACGCTCAGCGTTGTGACGACGGCCCCCGCGTCGGAGTAGCCCTCGGTGAAACTCATGATGTGATAGACCAGCCCCAGGTCCTCGCGCACCCGGGTAAAGAGGCGCGAGCTGAGCCCGCCGCCGAGGATGCGCGTCCCCGCCCGGACGGCGTGGTAGCGCTCATCGCCCAGCCCCCAGGCGTGGTGGAACAGTTCCGCGTCCACGGTGGGTTGGCTCCGGGTTCGGCGGTAGATGCAGCGCGCGCGCCTGCGCCCGGGCTGCGGCGGCACGAGTGCGGGGAGAGAAGATGCGGGCTTCTCGCCGGCGGCGTGCATCGCCCCCAGCGAGCCGGCCAACTCGTCGAACACCTCGTCGAAGTCGAACGCGCCGGCCACCGAGATGACCATGTTATCGGGCCGCATGTAGCGCTCATACTGGGCCCGCACCATGTCCCGGTCGAACGATTGCAGCGTCGCCAGGTCGCCCCGGGTGCCCAGCTCGTCCAGCTCTTCTTTGAACAGGAGGGTGTAGGCGAGCTCGGCGGCGCAGATGTTGCGCTGGTGCTCGTCGCGGTACTCGCCCAGCTCCTGCGCAACGATGCGCTTCTCGTTCTCGATCTCGGACTCATCGAACAGGGGGTGGCGCAGCACGTCGATGAGTATCTCCAGCCCGCGGCGCCAGTGTTTGCGATGCACCCCCAGTTCGATCTGCAGCGTCTCCGGGCCACTGCTGGGGTCGAGCGCGCCGCCTATGTCCTCGACGGCGCGCATGAGCTCGTTGGAATCCGGGAACTTCTTCGAGCCCTGCGCGAGCATGTGCTCGAGGAAATGGGTAAGCCCGGCTTCGTCCTGCCGCTCGAAACGCGGGCCGGCGTGGACCCGCACGTCGCAAACGAAGGAGTGCACTTCCGGGTTCTCTACGCCGAGGACCACCAGGCCGCAATCCGCCACACGCCGTCTGCATTCACCCAACATGCCGTGCCTTCGCACAAGGAGGAGCGACCGGGAATGCCGCAATTCAGGCGCAGGACGCGCGCGGCCCGCTTTTGCCGGTCCGGCAGGAATGCTATAGAATGCCGGGCGGCAGGTCAAGTCAATGACGAAACCCGAGGGGTAGCCGGAGCGTCTCGCTCCGGTCCGTGCGCCCGCCCGAGGCCCGATCCACACATGCGGGCGGAACACGAAGTGAGCGAAGAAAAG
>CAZXDF010000354.1:0-2773 GCA_964639345.1 uncultured candidatus Brocadiaceae bacterium
GCGGAGTCGCCCGATCGGGGTCGCACCTGGTTGCAGCCGGTTCCCGCGGACATCGGCCCCATGCCGCCGCACGCCCGGCAACTCTACGTGGGCCCTCAGACGTTTCTGAACCTGGCCGACGGCTCCATGGTGCTGTTCCTCTATTCCGGCCACGACCTTGCGGCCCCCGACCTGACGCACAACAACTGGGGCGCGGTGCACTGGCAGGGCTTTGCATGTCGCTCCACCGACGACGGGCACACCTGGTCGGCTCCGGTGAACCTGGACAACTCGGCGCGCGACCCGGAAGACCAGTTGCACGACAACCTCGACCTTACCGAGGCCTGCTCGGCTCAGATGAGCGACGGGAGTATCCTGGCGCTCATCCGGCCCGAGTGCTCGCCGTGGATGTGGGAGACGTGGTCGCGCGACGGCGGCGCGACCTGGGGGCCATGCGTGCGGGGCCCCTTCCCGGGATATGCCACGCCGAACATGGTGCGCACATCATCAGGGGCGGTGCTCGTTGCGCATCGGCTCCCCACCATGTCCATACATTGCAGCCTGGACGAGGGCCACACCTGGGACCAGGGCACGATGATCGACAATGCCATCTGGTGCATGGGAGCGATGTGCGAGGTCGAACCCGATCTCGTCCTCTACTGCTACATGGATACCTTCGAGAGGCTGATGCGCGCCCAGTTCCTGAGAGTCACGCCCGCGGGGCTGGAGCCGGCGACGCCCGGACTGGAAGGATGACGCGATGGAGAGCTGCCGCAGCCTCCTGAGAATCGGGGACGGCCGGGACTGGCACTTCGCGGGCGGGGACTGGGCCGACGGTGCCGACGGGCTGCTCTCGGTGCCCGACGATGTGATCTGCTCCACCGGATACGGCATGCAGGGGATGCATTTCGCCTTCGCCCGCAACCTGTGCTTCCAGGATTGCACGGTGCGGTTCGAGTTCCGCCTCATGGGCCATACGGACGCGGGGATCATTCTTCGGGCGCGGGACGAGTCGCACTTCTACCTGCTGCATTTTCCCAACTGTGGGCAGGCGGCTCGCGCGCAGAACTTCTGGGTCGTCCTTTCCAAGATGGACGGGAGCGGGTATCTGCGCCAGGTCAAGATGGAGATAGTGCGGCGCGTTCCGAGCACCAAGGGCGTGTGGCTGCGCGCGGAGGTGAACATCGTCGGCCGGCGGATGATCGTGCGCATCGGAGACCACGGCTGCTTCGAGGCCGAGGACGACACCTACGCCGCGCCCGGCCATCCGGGCGTGTTCCTGTGTTCGCTTTACCCCCCTGGCGCGCAGATCCGCAACGTGGTTGTGGAGGGCGCACCTGCGCCCATCCCGCCGTGGCGCGAGGGTGTGCGCCAGCCGACCAACTGGTTCCATCCGGTGCCGACTGCCGGGAAGGTCTGGCAATGCCCGCTCGGCATGGTGCGCTTCCCGGACGGGGAACTGCTCCTCAGCTACGAGGCGCATAGCGAGAAGGCTCGGGCCGAACGCGCGCGGGGCACGTCCTACGCCGTTCGCTCCCTCGACGCCGGCCGGACCTGGTCGGAGCCCGATGAGGTGAGCTGGAACCGTCCGCACCTGACCCCTGCCGGACGGCTGATCAGGATGTTTGAGAGCGGGGGAAGCTGGGTTACCGCCGAGTCGCCCGACCGCGGCCGCACCTGGTCTGATCCGGCTCCGACCAACCTCCCGACGGCGATGCCCGGTCTCACGTCCTTCTATCCCGGGCCGCTTTTCAACCTGGCCGACGGCGGCATGTTGGCCTTCGGAGGGGGCCGGCATGAGCTCAACGATGATGCGCTGAACGTCTGGACATGGGGCGCGCTCCACTGCCAGAAGTTCGCGTTCCGCTCCGAGGATGACGGGCGGACCTGGTCCGAGGCGGTCAACGTGGATACGTCCGGCTTCGACGCCGAGGGGAAGGTGCTCGACGGGAACATGGACCTGACGGAGCTTTCGCCGATGCAACTCTCCGACGGGCGCATCATGGTGCTGATCCGGCCGATCTACTCGCCCTGGATGTGGGAGACCTGGTCGGACGACGGCGGCAGGACGTGGGGGCCGTGCGTTCGCGGGCCGTTCCCGGGGTATGCGACTCCGAACGTGGTGCGCACCGCCTGCGGGGCGCTGCTGATCGCCCATCGGCTGCCGTGGCTGACGGTGCATTGCAGCCTGGACGAGGGCCGCACCTGGCAGGGCACCATCATCGACAGCGGCACGTGGGCTATGGGCGCCATGCGCGAGGTCGAGCCGGACGTGGTCTTCTATGTCTACTGGGATTCGTTTGAATTGGCGATGCGGGCCCAGTATCTTCGTGTCACGCCTTCGGGCCTGGAGCCCGTGAGGCGGTAACGGAGACAGATTCGCGCCTCCATTGAGCTTTGGGAAAGGAACGCAAAGATCCACTGGGTAGCCGGAGCGTCTCGCTCCGGCCCGCGTGCCAGCCTACTCCGCCGATGCGTCCTGCGCAGCAGCGCTGCTGCGGAGCACGAAAGCAGCTTCGGCTGCGAAGGCCGGACGGACCAAGCCGTGAGGCTCGCCTCCTGTTGTGGATGTGCCACGGACCAAGCCATCAGGCTTGTCCGTGCGTTCCACAGCGCTCTCGGGCACGGGCAAGGCTCGGTCGCCGCGGCGACCAAGCCTTGGCCCGTGGCACCCATAACAGCCCGTGGCAGAAGTCGTCGTACGCCCTTGAGCCAGCAAACAGGCCCGCTGAGAGTGCCGAATTCGGGCTTCTCAGCCAGCCGAAGAAAGCCCGGATGCGCAAGAAGCCACTTT
>CAZXDF010000355.1:0-2969 GCA_964639345.1 uncultured candidatus Brocadiaceae bacterium
GATCGATGAGGATGGCGTTGCGGCCCAGCCTGTCGGCGACAAGGCCAACCGTGCCGCTGCCGCCGAAGGGGTCCAGAACCGTCCCGCCTTCAGAGCAGCCTGCCTTGATGCATGGCTCGACAAGGGCCGGCGGAAATGTAGCGAAGTGGGCCTCGGAAAAGGCGTGCGTTGCGATGTGCCAGACGTTGCGGAGATTGCGGCCTGAGCACTGCGTGCCGTCCTTGTATCGCTGGGCCAAGGTGGATAAACCGTCGTTCCCACCATTGTCTGGGTGGTAGTGTTTCGTTGGGACAATCCCCGTGCCCGGACCGCCGCGCGACCAATCTTTGCCTGCTTCCCGCACCGCATCGGCGTCGTAGAAATACCGCGCGCTCTTGCTCAGCAGAAACACCTTCTCGTGCGCGCTCGTCGGCCGGTCGGTCACGCTCTCCGGCATCGGATTAGGCTTCGACCATACGATCTCCGAACGCAGCCACCAGCCATCGGCCTGGAGGGCGAGGGCGAGACGGGCCGGCACCATGCACAGGTCCTTGGGCTTGAGGCCGGCTGCTCGCAGCCCCGCCCCGCTGTCAACTTTCTGGCGCGCATGTTGGTTGTGTGCTGACAATCCTGTGGCATATTGGTTTGCATAATAAGCGTTGTAACTATCCCCCATATTCAGCCACACAGTCCCATCACTGCGGAGCACCCGCCGCACCTCACGGAATACCCCAACCAGCGCCTCGATATACCCGTCTGAACTAGGCTCAAGCCCGAGTTGCCCGGCGATGCCGTAGTCCCGCAGCCCCCAGTAGGGCGGGCTGGTCACGACGCACTGCACGCTCTCAGCAGGCATGGCGGCCATCACCTCCCGGCAGTCACCGTGTCTGACTGTCACGCTCACGCGCTCACCCTCGCCGCGAGCGCGCTGATGATGGTGTCCGCCTGCTGGCGGCTTGATGGTCCGTATCCGGGCCAGCGAAACGACGGCTCTTGTTGCGGCCAACGAATTGTTCCGGGGTCACGCCGCACTCCTCGCACGCGGCTCTCTTTATGTCCTGGAGGCTCGGGGGACAGGTCATGCGGCGGGGTCCAGGCCGCGAGGGGTCGACTTTCGCACCTCATCGAACTCGGCGAGCTTCTTCAGTGGCGGAACGGCCCAGTATACCATTCCATGCCGACCCCAGTTCTCGTGGCGGTGGTTTTCGTTAGCAGCGAGCATCTTCAACGATGCGCCGAAAAGTCCGGTCGGGCACTCGGGCGGACAGCCGGCCCCAATGTCGCGGGAATGGGGATGTGGACTCCCGTGGAGGAACAGCAGCCAAACGGGGCGGCCCGACTCTTCTTGGGTGCGGAGATAGTCCTGATAGTGGTGGAGGTCGATCCCGGTCACCCAGCGCCGTGTGATGCGGTGCCAGCTGAACACGCTCTTGTGCTTGGCCTCGATCCAGATCATGGACGGCATGACGAACATGTCGGGGGCCACATACGTGCCTCTCGGCGTCCAGAAGCGCGGCCCCTTGCCATGGGGTATCTCAATTTCGTACACGGGGAGCACGCAGCTTCCGCGCGCCATGGTCCACCGGCCGATGTCGCTCTCGGCAAGCTGTCCGAACTCCAGCTTGGCGGCGAAGTCACGCGGCATCGCGTACCTCGTCCCCATGACCATCCCATCCCTCGCGCGCCGTCCGTTGGAACAGCTCCGCATACCGGGGTGCCGGGCAAAGCCCTTCCACGAACGCATAGAACTCGTCCGGCTTCTGCGAGTTCTTGCGTAGCGGGCCGTCGAGCGCCGTTGTCTGATTGACGAGCACCACCGTGGGCTTGCCGCGCACGGCCATAAGGCAATGCTCCGTCCGGCCGCGGAGCCAGTCCCCCGTGCCCATCCTGTCCTTCACCCAAGTGAGAATCGTCTTGTGTTCGAACCCCCAGGCGTCCAGCACCTCGAACGCCTCGCGCATGTGGTGGTTGGTGGTCCACAGCCAGAGGATCGAGTCCGGCGCGGCGATCTCGCCAACGGCCAGCGCCTTGATTTGGTTGATCGACATCTGTGGGTAGGGGTGCGTCGCGCGATGCGACGGGTCGACCTTGCGAAGTTCATAGGGCCATGGGGGATCGGCAACGATGACGCGGTACGGTCCCCTGCCCGGAAGAGTCGGCTTCTCCTTGCGGATCGCCTCCGCCTTCTTCGCGACAACAAGCCGTTTATACGGGCCGTCGACTCGGCCCGTCCTGTCCATGTCGGCTTTCAGCTTGCCGAACCTCTCAGGCTCGGCCTCTGCCGCTTCGACGATCTCGCTCGCCTTGTCGAGCGTGCGGCCCGAGTAGCCCGTACCCATGGCAGCCTTGTCGCGGGCCTCACCAGCCTCCGGAAAGTTTCCGGAAGCTTTGTTGCGCCCCGCCTCTGCTTGCCTCTCTCTGGCAGCCCCCCTCTCCACCTCGATCACGGCATTGCGAATCGCTACTGCCTCGCTCGGCAGGAAATCCTTACGTTGCATGTTTTCGTCGCGCTCGCCGCGCACGATGGCGGGGATATCAACCACCGTGGCGGCGATGCTTTGCCAGCCCAAGTGCCGGGCCGCCTCCAGCCGGCGCTTGCCTGCAATCAACTGGTCGTCTGGGGTCACGACGATAGGGTGCAGCAAGCCCACCTCTTCAATGCTCGCCGCCAATGCCTCCACGTCGCCCATGTCCTTGCGGTGGCGCTCGCCGACTCGAATGTCTGCGATACGCACGGTCACGCCGCCTCTCCCGGCCCTGGCTCTGGGTCGTCGAGGGTGAGCCTGCACATGAGCGCCACGCAGTAGTGCCCGCCACCTGGACGTTTAAGTTCGAGGAAAATCACTCGGCCCTGATAGACGACGAGCACGTGGTGGGTGTTGTCGAGACAGTTGCTCGCTTCCCAGCCCGCCGCCAGATAGCGCTGCTTCTCAGCCTTGCTGCGGGCGGGTATCGTCTCCAACACGTGGCCAGGCGGGATGACGAAACTC
>CAZXDF010000356.1:0-3170 GCA_964639345.1 uncultured candidatus Brocadiaceae bacterium
GCCGAGGATGTGGACGAACTCGGGCGGGAAATCGCTCAGGACGGTGTGGATTCCGGTCTGCATACCCCGCGCCTTTGCGTGCGCGAACGTGGCGTGGAGCAACCTCTGTCCCACCTCCACACGCTCCCTGTAGTTGCGGCATCGAGGAAGAAGGTCGCCTCCGCCTCGCTCGGCGCCGGGCTGATATTCGCCCGGATGCCGAACAGGCGGTCGACGTAATCCCGCAGCTCGCCGGCGGCGAAGCTGACGATCTCATCCGGCTCCACACCGGTCACGATCTCCACCTGGCATCCTTGCACTTCCGCGTCCTTTCGCACAGGGTCAGCTCCTCGACGGGAAATGCCTGCCGGTCGCTCTCTTCAGCGGCAGGCCCACACCGGCTTCGGGGATTCAATCCGTGCCCAGCGGCACCGGGCCGTCGGGTGTGATGCGGATGCGCTGGGTGCGCATCAGGGCGGGGCGGATCTCGTCCATTGCCAAGGGGTAAGCCACCAGAATAACATCCGGCTCCACCTCTATTGGGGAGCCGTTGTACGAAGTCGTGAAGTCTATGCTGGTGCCCTGGTCCCAGTTAACGCCGCCGTCGACACTGTAGTGAAGCCCAATGCCGGGGCCGCGCGCTATGAGCACCAGGTAACCCGAACGCGTCGCCACCAGCGACGGCGTGCCGGCGCCGGAGAAGGGCGCGTAGGTGGCCGCTTGCCAGCTCCTCCCTCCGTCCTCGGACTGAGTCTGCCACATGAAGGGAGAGCGGTAGGGCCGCGAAAGCGCCACGATCCGGCCGCTGGGCAACTGGGCCATCGTTGTTTCGAGGAACCCGAAACACGGACCATCGGGTTCGTCGCCGTAATGGTCCGCAGCGTGGTCCATCGGAACCGGCTCTGACCACGAGAGGCCGTGGTCCTTCGAGATCGTGCAATAGGACTGGCCGATCTCCGTCCCCCACGTGCCCATGCCGTGGTTTGGAATAGCGGCGAACTCGGCATTGTGGTACAAACTCTTGTAGCCGTGGAGAATCGGTCTCAGAAGTGTGCCGTCGGGCAGGCATGCAAAGCCGTCCGGATAGTTCCATGTCCCGTCGCGGAGAATGTCCCGCTCCCAGTCGCCCAGGAGCTTGCCATCTCGCCACTTAGACCACGTGAGCCCCTTGTCCTTCGAATCGCAGTAAGCATTCTGTCTCTTCTCGGCGTCGAACCTAACGGTTCGAAGGACTCCCTGCCCGAGCGCAAACCACCGCCCCTGGGCAACTGTGTCCTGCTGCACGGGTCCCGCATACTGCGACCAGCTTCGGCCGCCGTCGAAAGAATGATAGAAGTACAGCGCGGAGTTCTCGGGGGTGAGACGATGGTTGCTGTACTCGTCCCGGCCTATCATGACCGGCATGATGATTTCGTCATCGGTGAGCTTAATCAGAGGCCTGGGGTGCTGGAAGTTGCCCAGGCCAAGGTCGGGCACGGGGTTGATCCATGGCTGGCCGCGAAGGTCTTCTTCCGGCCAGAGCCCGCTTTCGACGGGCTGGCCGTTGATCTTCAGATTGCGGATGTTGTACCTGGAAAAGCCCCCGATGCCAACCCGTCCCGCGCCGTAGGTGTCATCCGTCACGCATGGGCCTGTGACGCCTGCCACCCACATTTGGATCCGGTCGCCCCGGCGTTCGACCTTCAGGGTGCGCCACAAGTTACCATGAAGCGGCACGTTCGGCATGAGCTCCATCTTCAGATTGCGGATGTAGCCGCTGCCGTCGGCTATAGAGATGGCCGCGTAGAACGCGCGGGCGCGCCAGAGCATACCCCACTTCGGAATCTGCGCCCAGTAGTAATGCCCGCTGTCCAGGGCGCCGAAGATGAAGCCCACGTTGCCGCTGTGCTCGGGCTGCTTGAACTCGCACTCCATGGTCACGTCGCCGAAGCACAGGTCCGGCCGGAGCGCCATCGTGTGCGTCCAGTAGTCCAGCGCCGGAGGACGCATCTCGTTCAGGTCGGGCAGGAACTCCCAGCGGTTCGACTGCGGAAGGGAGCAGAGCAGCTCCTCGCGCGGCGAGGCCAGACCCGCCCGCAGCACCCATGCCGTCTCGCCGCTGATCACCCTTACGACAATGAGGTGCTTGCCGGCCGAGAGCCGCCGGCTGAAGCAATGGTCGGTCCCGCCGATGCGGCTGTTGGCGAACCTCGCGGACCACGGGAACCCTTCGCGGTTGCCCGTCGCCAGCGTATCAAGGACACGCTCCCCGTCGATCCACCACTGCATCCACCAGTCGCAGCCCATGCCGAATACCACTTCGGTCTCGCTCTCGACCTGCATCTCGGCCATAGCGTAGGCCTGCTGCCCCGCCTCGTGCCCGCCGAAGAGAGCGCTCAGGTCGAGTGTATCGCCCGTCATCTCGGCATCGCGGCCGTCGAACTCCTGGTCGCCGACCTTCAGCGTTTCAGGAATCCCCGAAAGGTCCTCCACCGCCGCGTCAACCTGCGGGATCGCCTCCTTGTACCACTTATAGTTCTCCTTGCGCGCCCAGTCGATCTTCGTTGTCTCCGCCCCGATGGGTCCGAAGACGCGCCAGCGCGTGGGGAACTCGACGGCCGCCTTCGCCTCTGACGGCAGGCGCGTCTCGCCGCCTTCCCGGTCCACAAAATCCCATTTCTCCTCGCCAATCCGCGTCAGACCCATTTGCCTTCCTTCCGTTGCCAGGACTGCCTGAGTATTGCAGAAACTGCCGGCGAACGCGCCGCCACGTGCGCCTTGCCTGCCCGGCGGTCTGAATCTCCGTTCAGTCTGGGTCCCTCATATGCCGCTCCCGACGCGGGAGATCTTGTTGACCCCCGCTCACCCAGGGGCCACATTCTCGTGCATTGCCCTGCACTTGGCAACCCGAGAACCGAATGTGACGGATACGCTGGGTTGCGAGTCCCTGTTCGCCCTGTTAACGTATGCTCTGGACGACAGACTGCGCAGGAGTGCATCGGGCTGTTCTTGTGTCCGTCGCGCACTTGCGGATACGAGTCGAGAGCGGCGGCGCGTGGGCGCCGACATCGAGGAGGTGCGGGCGGCCCTGGGCGAGATCGGCCCCATCTTCCCCTCTGGATTCTCCTCGGAAGACTGACCCCTTCCCCGAGAATTGATCCAGGAGTTGTGAGAGGATCCATACGGCAATAGTCCGGAAAGGATTCTCAGAT
>CAZXDF010000357.1:0-3730 GCA_964639345.1 uncultured candidatus Brocadiaceae bacterium
TGGACCCGGCAGCTCCACAACGTTACCATCACTCATGGCGTATCCACTCCTTCCTTGTAAGGTGGGTGACCCGAACTGAATCACCCAGGATACGCCACCTTCCCCTCCTCGTCTAAACACAACTTTCGGTTATAACTCCACGCCGCCGTTATCTGGCGCAATCATAAGTTGTACGCGAGTCACCGGCACATGTCTCACTGAGGGGGCTTTGCCGCGACACCCCAAAGGCCATCCATACCGTCGAATGTCTTGTGTAACCCCTGTTTCTTCCGACGCTTGTGAGTCTCTTCCAGGCGAGGTCCCGGCGTGGCACACCAGTCGCTAGATAGAGGTCTAGTCTTGGAAATACAACTTCAGAGAGAAGGCTTGAGACATGGGAGGGGTAGCGATGAAGCCGAAGAAGCGAAGAACAAGATCCACTCCGCGAATCGCGTCCCGCCTGGAGGCCCTGGGCATGGACGCCGTCGAGGACATGGAAGAGCACCTTGAGAGGATCAAGACGACGGCCCTGGAGGAGCCAGTGGAGTTCCTGGACCGGGTGTCCCACGGCGAAATCGACGAGTTCGCGGCCCGCATAGCGGAATCGGACACGGTCAGGATTCAGCAGATCGAAGAGGCGCTCGCCATGCTCAGAGAGGGTCGGTACGGCAGCTGCAAGTGCTGCGGCGTCCGCATATCGAGCCAGCGGTTGCGGGCCGTGCCGTTCGCCGTGCTTTGCCTGGGGTGCAAGCGGCGGGAAGAGCGTATGGGCGTGCGCTCGGGTGGCGGCGCCTACGGCGCATTCGATGAAGTGGGCTTCGAGTTTGTGGATTCCGGCGGCGGCGGCGACGCAGGCCGCGGTGCGGCCGAAGAGCTGTTCCGCGAGTCACGGGCGACCGAGTTGCCATAGCGCCATCGAGCTTCCCGCGCGGCCGCCAGAGGCCCTGTTCGTGAGACGGTGGTGCGGGCGCCTCGGTCCCTCCTCCCCTGGTCACATGCCTTCTTATCCAGCCTTTCCAGCTTCATCCCCGTTGTTTTTGCCCGCCGGATTGAGTACAGTTTACGCGCTCGATGCGGCAGGCGGCTGAGGTTTTCGGTGGGAAGTCAGAACGAGGCGGAGGGTGAGCGCGGAGGGACCCAGGCCAGGCGGCTTGTCGTGGAACTGGACCGCAGGCGTCCTGGTCCTGGCGCTGGTGGCGGTGCTGGCTCTGCCTTTCTTCCTGCGCCGGCAGCGGGAGACGCAGGTTCGTACGGATCGGGAGCCTCCCTCAGCGTCGGGACGCGAGCTCGTGATAATCTCGCCGCATTGGGAAGGCATCCGCGAGGAGTTCGAGAGTGCCTTCTCTGCGCATACGCTGAGCAAGTTCGGCCATCTGACGGACATAGACTGGCTGGATGTCGGGGGCACCTCTGACGCGATCCGCTACGTGCGCTCTGAGTTCTCGCGTTCGCCCGGGGGAATCGACATCGACCTGTTCTTCGGCGGAGGAGTAGACCCTTACCTTCAGCTCGGCCAGGAGCAACTCCTGAGTCCTTGCCGTGTGCCCGAAGACATACTGGGCGCGATTCCGCAGAAGCTCTCGGGCATCGAGGTTTACGACGGCGAGGGGCGCTGGTTCGGCGCGTGTCTGTCGGGTTTCGGCATCGTGTACAACAAGAAGGTGCTGGGGACACTCGAACTGGAGGAACCGGTGGGCTGGAGCGACCTGGCGCGGCCCGAGTACCTGACCTGGGTCGGCTCGGGCGACCCGCGCTCCAGCGGCAGCGTGCACATGGCCTACGAGATCATCGCCCAGGCCTACGGCTGGCGGGAGGGATGGGCCAACATAGTGCGCATGGGAGGGAACATCCGCAGTTTCTCGCGCTCTGCCGGCCAGGTGCCGAAGGACACGGCGTTGGGCGAGGTCGCCTGCGCGATGGCCATCGACCTTTACGCCTGGAAGAAGGTGGCCGAGGTTGGCGCGGATCGGATGGGGTTCGTCCTGCCGGAGGGGGTGACGGTAGTGAACCCGGACGGGATTGCCGTCCTCAAGGGAGCGCCGAACCGGGACCTCGCAGAGGAGTTCGTGGCTTTCGTGCTCTCGGAGGCCGGTCAGAGGCTCTGGACCCTGAAGGTCGGCGCGCCGGGGGGGCCGAAGAAGTTCGAGCTTTTCCGCATGTCCGTCATACCGGGTTTCGCCGCCCGGTTCGGCGACCAGGCCGCCGTCGCCTTCGACCCCTACACGTGGAAGGGTGGCTTCACGTACGATTCGGAGATGGGTTCGCTACGCTGGGGCATCCTCGATGACCTCATAGGCGCGACGATCATCGATACGCACCCCGAGCTCGTGGCGGCGTGGCGGGCGGTGAAGGACCTGCCTCCGGATGACCCGCGGGCACTCGACTTGGTGCGGCCGCCCCTGCCCGAGGCCGAACTGTTGAGCATGGCGCGGGAGAAGTGGTCCGACGCCGAGTTCCGCGCCCGCATGAAGGCCGAGTGGGCCGCCGAGGCCGGGCAGCGCTACCGGCGAATTGCGCGAGGGGAATGATGGTCAGCATAATCCTGAAGAACGTCGGCAAGCGGTACGGCGCCACGGTGGCGGTGGAGAACGTCTCGCTCCAGATCGAGCGGGGCGAGCTGTTCTTCCTGCTCGGGCCGTCCGGCTGCGGCAAGACGACTATCCTTCGCATCATCGCGGGCTTCATCGACCCGGAACCGGGCGGGGAAGTCTACTTCGACGCGCGCCGCGTCACCGATGTGCCGCCGAACAAGCGCAACACGGGGATGGTGTTCCAGAACTACGCGCTCTGGCCGCACATGAACGTGGCCGAGAACGTGGCCTACGGGCTGCGCGAGCGCAAGGTCTCGAGGGCCGAGCGCGAGGAGCGCGTGAGCGACGCCCTGCGCAGCGTGCGCATGGAGGGCTACGCCGCGCGCATGCCCAACCAGCTCAGCGGCGGCCAGCAGCAGCGCGTGGCGCTGGCCAGGGCGCTGGTCATCGAACCCGACGCGGTCCTGCTGGACGAGCCACTGAGCAATCTGGACGCGAAGCTCCGGCTGGAGATGCGCCATGAGATCCGCCGCATCCACGCCGAGACCGGCATCACGATGCTCTACGTCACGCACGACCAGAAGGAGTCCCTGTCGATGGCCGACCGCCTGGCGGTGATGAGCATGGGGCGGGTGGAGCAGATCGGGGACCCGCGCTCCGTTTACCGCTCGCCCGCCAACGTGTTCGTGGCCGGCTTCATCGGCGAGGCCAACATGATCGCCGGCACACTGCTGAGCGCCGACGGAGAGTGGGGGCGGGTGAAGACGGACATCGGCGAGTTCCGCGGGAGGATAGCTGCGGCCCCCATCGAGCAGGGCGCCCGGGTGCTGTGCATGGTGCGGCCGGAGTGCCTGCGCCTCGGCGGCGGGGGCGAGCAGGCCGCGGAGACCTCCGCCGTAAACGCGTTCCGCGCCCGGGTGGAGGCCAACGTATACCTCGGCGAGGTCGAGCAGTTCCTCGTGCGGGCCGGCGAGCACGAGCTTCGGGCCGTCATCGCCAACCCGGGCGAGAGCGCGCCGGGGGCCGGCGAGGAGGTTGAAGTGAACTTCGCAGCCGAAGACGCCGTCCTGCTGCCGGCCGAGACGGAGGAGGCCCGGGAGTGAACCGGACCGCCAGAATAGCCGGGATCATTCTTGCAGCCCTCGGCCTGGCGCTGGCGATCGGCGTTTTCGCATGGTTCCTTGTCGCCAGCCGTCTATCGAAGGCTCCAGAGGCGCTCG
>CAZXDF010000358.1:0-3562 GCA_964639345.1 uncultured candidatus Brocadiaceae bacterium
CTCAGAAGGGCGCTGAGATGACCATGCGTCGCAGGAAAAGGCCGTCTTCAAGGTTTGACAACACACATGGAGCCCCGTACACTACGAACAATCGGCAGGAAAGCCTGACCGAAACTGGTAAATGGGAAATGTCGGGTACAATGCCTTGAGTTTGTGATGCAGGTGGCAGAGCTACTTGGGGGAGGTGCTGCGGCAGGGGGCAGCGGTGGGGGCGGGCGGACGGCTAGTCAAAGTAGCCGAGGCCCCTGAGGTGCTTCTCGATGTCCTTTGTGACCTGCGGCGGCTCCGTCACGTCGCCACCGGCCGGGCAGCGGGGGCCGTAGTCGGGGATCGGCTCCAGGGGCGGATGTTCCCGGCGGAACTCCTCGGTCAGAAGCTCTTCCAGCGCGCGCCCCTGCATCCCGCGATCCGTCGGAAGGCCGCACAGCCGCAGCACGGTCGGCGTCACGTCGTAGACGCTCGCCCCACGAATCTCGAGGCCGTGCTCGAACTCCCTGCCCCAGGCATACAGCACGCCCGGCGGCTCTCCGTACCTGTGGCCGTATCCCCGGCGCTCGTCAATATAGGCGACGCCGTGATCGGAGAGCACCAGGATCGAGTCCTCGGGCCCCATCCGGTCCAGCACCTTGCCCAGCAACTCGTCGGCCAGCCGGTATGCCGCCGGGACGGCCCCGCCGAACCTCTCGCGGTCCTCGTCCGACGCCTTAGACTCGCGCGCCCAGGGCGTGAACTGGAACGCGCAGTGCTGCGCTATGTCGGGACCGCGCAGGTAGACGGCCGCAACCTGGAGGTCGCGGTACTCATCCAGGCACCGCTCCAGGATACGGGAGCACGAGCGGTCGGCCGAGATGAAGAACCGCAGCTCCCCGCGCAGTTTGTTCATCGCGAAATCGGCCTCGACGAACTCCCTCATCTCGTCGTCCTGCACCTTCACGTAGCCCCGCATTTCCGCCGCGGTCACGTCGTCCGGGGCCAGGATGAGCTTACGGACGGGGTCGAAAAGCTCCTCAGGGAAGACCAGGCGCGTCTGCGCGGGGGCGCGGCCTTTGTCGATCGCGTCGCGCCAGTAGACCAGCCGGTCCGAGACCACGAAACCGTTGGTCGGAGCGACCGGCCAGGTATGCCACCAGTTGACCACGCCGACCCGGCCACCTGCCTCGGCCACGATGTCCCAGAACGTTTTGGCGCGCACGTCGCGGCTGTCGAAGAATCGCAGGGGCACGAGGCCAAGGGCGTTTAGCGCCCGGATGATCTTCTTCTTCCACCGCGCGCCCTTTCGGACGGCGGTCTGGCCGAGTTTCCTCCTGCCTCGGCGGTAGTACCAGAAGTCGTCTATGCCATGGTCCCTGTGGTGGCGGCCGGTGGCGATGGTGGTCCACAGTAGTGATGAGTTCGTGGGCCAGAGTGTCTCCAGCGGGCCGGAGCATCCCTCAAGGGCGAGGCGGCCCAGGTTCGGCAGCTCGCCGGGGCCCATCGGTTTGATGACGTCAAGCGCCATCCCGTCTATGCCCACCAGGTACAGCGTGCCCTTCCTTCCCCGGTCCCCGCACGCAGACTGTGGGGAAGCGCCGGTCGCGCTTTGGAGTTCGCGCGGCAACGCAGTGACCTACGGGCCCGGGCGCCAGGCTTTGTCTGAAAGAAAAGGGTCCGAGAATTCTTCGGATGATTGGCGCTTTGACCATGGCCGGGAAGTTGAACGCCAGTTCCCCGAACCGCGCGGCGACCCGCCGGCATTCCTTCAGCGAGCGGACACGGCATTCGATGACGTCCCGCCGACGGAACGCCGCGTGATCATCGCCCCCGGGGCCGAAACCAAATGGACTGACGCAGCAGCCCGCGCTCTCAGGCGACCATGCCCGATCGGGTTGTGCCGAACCCACCGACGGCCCCACCAGAGTGCGCCTTCTCTTTGATCTCGGCCCGAATACGGTCCAATTCCGGCAGTGCGCCCATGAAGACCTCGAAGACCTTGGGTGAGAACCGGTGGCCCTGCTGCTCGGTCATCCACGCCAGCACGTCGTCTTCGGGCATCGCGAGCCTGTACACCCGATCGTGCAGAAGCGCATCGTAGGCGTCCAAGACCGCCACTATGCGCGCGGACTCGGGAATCGTATCGCCGGAGAGCCCCTCGGGGTATCCGCTGCCGTCCCACTTCTCATGGTGGGTGAGCGCGATTTCAGCGGTGAGGTTCAGCAAAGGGATGTTGGAGCCTTCCAGAATGCGGGCGCCGATCGTGGTATGGGTCTTCATGACCTTCCATTCCTCGGCATCCAGGCATCCGGGCTTTTGCAGGACAGCGTCGGGGATGCCGATCTTGCCGATATCATGCATCGGGGCCGCCAGACGCAGCAACTCCGCCTGCTCCCCGCGATAACCCATCCGCCCTCCCATCATCTCGGCGTAGAGACCGATGCGCCGCACATGGGCGCCGGTCTCATCGTGGCGGTATTCCTGGGCGGCAACCAGCCGAAGCGATATCTCTTCGCGCGATGAGCGAAGCTCGTCCGCTTGCGCCCGTAAGCTCTGTTCAAGGTGGCGTTCGTATTCGCGGCTCTCCAGCACGAGCCGCCGGCGCTCAAGCGCATTGACGACGTTGATGGCCACCTCGTCCTTCTCGCACGGCTTGATAATGTACCCGTAGGCTCCAAGCTCCATGGCCTGGACCGCCATCTTGCGATCGCTCACGTCCGTAACCATGAGGACGGCCATGTCGGGCAGGAGCGCCTTTGTCATGGCCAGAAGCGCCATTCCCCACTTGCCTGGCATCTTCACATCACTGACCAGCAGCGAAAAGTCGCCGCCGTCCAGATGCTTCCATGCTTCCTCCACGCAGGCGGCCGTGTGGCAATCGTATCCGTCGTCCTTGAGCCAGCAGGACAGAGTCCCGCGCACATCGGCCTCGTCGTCAACAACAAGGACTTTCGCGGTCCCACCGCCAAATCCCGCAGATACACCAGGTAGGTGAGGCGACTCGGCGTTCCCGTTCATTGTTGCGGTACTCCTCGAATATTAACTGATCATGACGCACGTCCGGCCCGCGCCAGTCCCCGTGCCAAGGTCAGTGTTCCCGTCGAAAGACGGCGGGACCGCCACGCCCAGCAGCAGCCGCTGCTCCGGCGTTTCCTGGTCCGGTTTCACCCGCCACGGCCCGGCGTGCCGGTGAATGCTCCAATCAACCCTGCGTATTAGACGCCTCAAGAGCTTCCGAGCCACGGGCAATCCGCCCATCGAAAATCCACAACATTATCATCCCACATCGGCAACCCCAAACGCCAGAGTTTTGCCATGCCGTCTTTGGAAACACGGCCGCCACCTGCTTTTGTAGCCGTTTCAAGCCGCGATTCTGCCACAAGCCGTCGCCCGGCATCCTTCACTCACAGCCCTGTTCGAGGCCGTTGTGACAGAGCTATGGCCTCAGGCGGGCAGGACGGCCGGCCTGGCCAGGCCCGGCCGGTGAGTGCTTGCTTGGTGGCTTGGGCATGATGGGGCCACACTACTGTCCGGTTATAAGTCGAACAGTGGCAACTGTTTGCGGAAACAGGGTTCTCTGTTTTCCGAGAGC
>CAZXDF010000359.1:0-9489 GCA_964639345.1 uncultured candidatus Brocadiaceae bacterium
AGGCCGCCACGGGCCTGGTGAGCCTCTACGGGATCGCGGGCACGTATGGTTGCGTCTCGTTCGTGGGGGACATGCTTTCCTATTCACGGCTGCTTGCGCTGGGGCTCACCACGGGGATCGTCGGGATGGCGTTCAACGTCATCGGCGGGCTGTTCAGGAGCGCCCCTCCGTGGGTCGGGATCCCGCTGTTCATAGTGGTGGTTGTCGGCGGTCACCTGTTCAACTTCACCGTGAGCATCCTCGGGGCCTTCGTGCACCCGGCCCGACTGATTTTCCTGGAGTTCTTCAGCCGCTTCTATGAGGGCGGCGGCCTGCGCTTCAGCCCCCTCTCGCTTGACACGGAACGGCTGCTCGTGGAAACGGGTTCTGAGCGTGCCTGAGCGTCGCTGAGGCCATAGGGCGGAATCCAGATGAGGCAAGAAAGTACGCACTGGGAAGGAGTCAAGGCATGGAAGAGTTGATTCACCAATACTTCGTGCAGTCAGGCGTCGGCTGGGCCGTGGCCGGGGCCATGTTCGCGGTCATGTTCGCCTGCATGGGATCGGCGCGGGGCATTCGTCTGGCGGCGGCCCAGGCGGCCGGCGTGCTCTCGGAGAAGCCGGAGTTGTTCGGCAAGCTCCTGATCCTCATGGCGCTGCCGGGCACGCAGGGGTTCTACGGGTTCATCTGCGCCATCTTCATCGCCAGACAGACCGGTCTGCTCGGCGGCGAACTGGTTGTTGCGCCCGTGGTCGGGCTGGCCCTGTTCTTCATCGGCCTGTGCATGGGCATAGTGGAATGGAAGAGCGCCGTGTTCCAGGGCGAGACGTCGGCAGCTTGCATCAACCTCACCGCCAAGCGGCCGGAAGAGGGCGGGCGGGCGATCCTGATGCCGGCCCTGGTGGAGACCTACGGCGTGGTCGCGCTCCTTGCGGCGATCCTTATGATACTGTGGGTCACGGAGTTCAAGACCATTACCCTGCCCGACTGGCCCGCCGGCGGCTAGGCCGCGTGACATCGCACGTTCTTGCTCCAGCGCTGAGGCAATGCATGACGGTCGAACGCATACGACAGGCCATACTGGATGAGGCGCGGGCGGAGGCCGAGAAGATCGAGGCCGAGGCCCGGGCCGGGCATGACGGCGAGCTCGAGGCCGCCCGGCGCCGGCTCGATCAGGAGCTCGAGCAGCGCTTCGAGCTGGGCCGCCAGGCCGCAGAACTCGATGCTCATCAGAGGTTGATGCAGGTGCGATCCACGCACAACCTTGCCCTCCTCCAGCGGCGAAACGCCATCCTTAACGACCTCTTTAGGGGGGGTGGCGACCGGGTAGCGGGGCTGGATGACGGGGAGTATCGCGCCCTCATAACGGGGTGGATGGGTGAGGTGCCGGACGGGTATGGCGGTGAGGTTCTGTGCAACGAGCGCGACGCCGCGCGCCTGGCGCCGCTCGTGGAGGAACTCAACCGGGCCAGGCCGCCCGGGGCGCAGCTGATCCTTGTTCCCGGCGAGCGTCCTGCCCTGGGCGGGGTGATCTTCCGCGCGGAGAAGTTCGAGGTTGACCTCTCGCTCGACTCGCGTCTTGCGAGGCTGCGCGAGGACCTGGCCCCGGAGGTCGCGCAGATGGTTTTCCCCGAGCAGGAAGAACTGTAAGGACCACGAAACGGCAACAGGAAGCAGCCGCAGATTCACGCAGATAAACGCAGATTACGAATGCACAGCGACAACGGAAACGATCATCGGAGCGGTCCATGGGGCATGCCTTCCTGTAAGGTTCGTTATGCAGCTACTGGTGAAACGAGAAGCCTTTGATCAGCGTTCATCTGCGTGCATCTGCGGCAAGAGGCCGTTCGTTCCGTTCTTTGATCAGTAGTGATCTGTGTGAATCAGTGTCAAGGATTTCTTTCGGTTGGTGAGAAGTGAGAGTCAGTGAAGATCAGCGTCTTGATTCGGCTGGCGGGCAGCCGTGGTCCTTCTCGAGCGGGCGGGCGGCGGTTCTGGAGTCCCGCATGCAGCCGGCGGAGTTCTTCGAGAAGCTGATCGATGCCCCCGGGCTCGATGACGTGCTCTACAGCCTGAGCGAGACGCCGCTGGCGGAAGAGTTCAGCCGGACTGAACACTTGCGGGAAGCCGACGCGAGGGTTCGCCCGCACTACGACGGGCTGATCGGCGAGATGCGCGACCTGAGCCCTACGCCGGCAGTGATAGGGCTGCTGGAGCTCGAAAGGGAGTTCCGCAGCTTCAAGGGCTACCTCAAGCGCCGGCTGCTGGGGATGGACGCGCCGGTGCTCGAATCACAGTACGGCGCCGGGGCGTGGGGGCGGCTCTGGGAGGGCCTGGAGACGGAACTGCCGCCGGAGTTCGGCCGGGCGGCCGAGCGCGTGCGCCTGGCCGCGGCCGGGGGCGCCGGCGACCCGGAGGTGTTGGACGCGGCGCTGGACGACGCGGTCCTGCGCGCCCTGTGCGAGGCGGCCGAGGCCACGGGCAACGAGTTCGTGATCGAATACTACCGGCGTTACGACACGGCGAAGGGCGTGGAGCTGCTCTGGCGCGCGCGTGCGATGGGTTTGAGCGAGGAAATTCAGGACACTTACATGGCCGAGCGCCAGGAGACGGAGCTGTTCGCGGGGATGGACATCCTGCCCGACGAGGACTGGCCGCAGCTTGTGGGGCTGTGGGTGGACGGGATCGAGCCCGAGGAGCTGGTGGCGGCCGGGCCGGTGAAGCGCGTGCGTGCGTTCGTGCGCGCCGCCGACGCGTGGCTTATGGCCTTCGCGCGCACGGCGAAGTACGTCCCTTTCGGGCCGGAGCGCGTGTTCGGGTGTGCGGTCGGGCTGGAGGCCGAGAGCTACAACTTTGTTCTGGTCCTTAGCGGACGGGCCAACGACATCGCGCCGGAAATGCTGCGGCGCCTGCTCAGGACCCCTTACGTGTAGCGCGGCGGGAGGATGGATGCACATGGCGGACGGAGCGAAGATCGTCGCCCTGGGCCCGAAAGAGGAGATCGCCGGGCTCGCGAGCCTCGGGCTCGAGGTCGCGCCGGTGGAGAGCCCCGCCGAGCTTGAGGCGGCGCTGCCCGAACGCGCGCGAGACCCTGCGCCGGCCCTGATCCTCGTCAACGAAACCGTCGCCGGCGAGGCCCGGGACCTGATCGCGGGTCTGCGGCGCCCCGGTGGGGCGGTGATCCTGCTGGTGCCCTCGCATCGGGGCTCGGCCGGAATGGCTTTGGAATGGATGAAACATGGGATGGAACAGTCCATCGGTGTGGACCTGATAACGAAGAAATGACTCAACCTGCCGGGAGAGGGCTTGTGGCACAGGAAACGCGACAGAGCACGGAGGAGAGGACGCAAGGCCGGGTGGCGCGGGTCTCCGGCCCCCTGGTTGTGGCCGAGGGGCTGGGGGGCACCAAGATGCATGAGATGGTGCGGATCGGCCGGGAGCGGCTGTTCGGCGAGGTTATCGAGATACGCGGCGATTCCTACTCGATCCAGTGCTACGAGGAGACCGAGGGCGTCGGCCCGGGCGACCCGGTTCATCCGACCGGCGAGGCGCTCAGCGTGGAGCTCGGCCCCGGGCTCGTCGGGGCGATCTACGACGGTGTCCAAAGGCCCCTGGACGGCCTCCGGGATGCCCTCGGCGATTACGTCCTGCGCGGCGCGGAGCTCCCGGCCCTTGATCGCGAGGCGAAGTGGCACTTCCGTCCCGCCGTGAAGGAAGGCCAGGACGTGGCGGGCGGGGACATCCTGGGCACCGTGCAGGAGACGCCCGTGGTGGAGCACCGCGTGATGGTGCCGCAGAACGTGCGCGGCAAGGTGGTGAGCATCAAGGAGGTGGAGGCCACCATCACCGAGCCGGTGGCGGTCATCGAAGCGGATGGCGCGCGGGTCGAGGTGACCATGCTGCAGCGCTGGCCGGTGCGGCACGACCGTCCGACCGTCAAGAAGCTGCCGCCCGTGATCCCTCTCATCACCGGGCAGCGGGTCATCGACATGCTCTTCCCGCTCGCCAAGGGCGGCACCGCGTGCGTGCCCGGCCCGTTCGGAAGCGGCAAGACGGTGGTGCAGCACCAACTTGCCAAGTGGGCCGACGCCGACGTCATCGTCTACGTGGGCTGCGGCGAGCGCGGCAACGAGATGGCCGACGTGCTGATGGAGTTCCCCGAGTTGCACGACCCTCGCAGCGGCCAGCCGCTGATCAAACGCACCATCCTGATTGCCAATACCTCGAACATGCCCGTGGCCGCGCGCGAGGCCTCGGTCTTCACCGGCATCACCATCGCCGAATACTTCCGCGACATGGGATACGACGTGGCCCTGATGGCGGACTCGACCAGCCGGTGGGCGGAGGCCATGCGCGAGATCTCCGGCCGGCTGGAAGAGATGCCCGGCGAGGAAGGCTACCCGGCCTACCTGGCCAGCCGCATCGCCTCGTTCTACGAGCGCTCGGGGCGCTGCCAGTGCCTGGGCAGCGACGGGCGCGAGGGGAGCCTTAGCGTGATCGGCGCCGTCTCGCCCCCCGGCGGCGACCTGTCGGAGCCCGTCGTGCAGGCCACGCTCCGGGTGGTGCAGGTGTTCTGGAGCCTGGAGGACAAGCTGGCCGCGGCGCGGCACTTCCCGGCCATCTCGTGGCTGCGCAGCTACTCGCTCTACCAGGGGGCGGTGGACGAGTGGGCCGACAAGAACGTGGCCGAGCGGTGGTCGGCCAACCGAACGGCGGCCATGGGCATACTGCAGCGCGAGTCGGAGCTCGAGGAGTTGGTGCAACTGGTGGGCGTGGAGTCCCTGGCGCCGCGGGACAGGCTCCTGATCGAGGTGGCGAGGATGATTCGCGAGGACTTCCTCCACCAGAGCGCCTTCGACGATATCGATACCTACGCTTCCCCGGAGAAGCAGTTCAAGCTCATGGAGGTTATCCTGCTCTATTACGAGTTGACGCAGAAGGCCCTGGAAGCGGGCAGGGAGCTGGAGGAGGTCCTCGAGATACCAGCCGTGGAGGCCATATCGAGGGCCAAGCGAGTACCACAGGACAAGCTCGCCGATTTCGAGGCGCTCAGCCAGCAGGTGCGGGAGCAACTCGGCGGCGAGAAGGCCGAAGAACCGCAGGAAGACGAGACGTCCGGGGAGGAGGAAGCCAGTGTCTAAAGAGTACCTTACCGTCAGGGACATCGTTGGACCGCTGATGCTCGTGGAGGAGGTCGAGGGCGTGACCTACGGCGAGCTGGCCGAGATCGAGCTTGCCGATGGCGAGACCCGGCGCGGCCGCGTGCTGGACATCAACGAGGACAAGGCCCTGGTCCAGGTCTTCGAGGGCACCAGCGGCATCAAGACCGAGCAGACTAAGGTCAAGTTCCTTGCCCGAGGGCAGGAGATCGGGGTCTCGCTCGACATGCTCGGGCGCATATTCGACGGATTCGGACGGCCCATCGACGAGGGGCCGGAGATCATCCCCGAGAAGCGCCTCAACATCAACGGCAACCCCCTGAACCCCTACGCGCGCGACTACCCGAACGAGTTCATCCAGACGGGCATCTCGACAATCGACGGCCTCAACCCGCTGGTGCGCGGGCAGAAGCTGCCGATCTTCTCCGGCAGCGGCATGCCCCACAACCGCCTGGCCGCACAGATCGCGCGGCAGGCCGCGGTGCTGAAGGCCGGCGGTAAGTTCGCCGTGGTCTTCGCCGCCATGGGCATCACGTTCGAGGAAGCCAACTTCTTCATCACCGACCTCCGCCGCACGGGCGCAATCGAGCGCGCCGTGATGTTCATCAACCTCGCCGACGACCCGCCGATCGAGCGCATCGCCATCCCGCGCATCGCGCTCACGACCGCCGAGTACCTCGCCTTCGAGCAGGACATGCACATCCTGGTCATCCTCACCGACCTGACGAACTACTGCGAGGCGCTGCGCGAGATATCCGCCGCGCGCAAGGAGGTGCCGGGGCGGCGCGGCTATCCGGGCTACATGTACACCGACCTGTCGACCATCTACGAACGCGCCGGCCGCATCAAGGACAAGTCCGGCTCCATCACGCAGTTCCCCATCCTGACCATGCCAGAGGACGACAAGACGCACCCGATCCCGGACCTGACCGGCTACATCACCGAGGGGCAGATCATCATCAGCCGCCCGCTGCACGGCGAGGGCGTCTACCCGCCGGTGGACGTGCTGCCGAGCCTCTCGCGACTGAAGGACAAGGGCATCGGCGAGAGCAAGACGCGCGCCGACCACGCCGACGTCATGAACCAGCTCTACGCGGCCTACGCGCGGGGCAAGAACGCGCAGGAGCTGGCGCTGGTGCTCGGCGAGAGCGCGCTGAGCACGATGGACGTGCGCTACGTGCGCTTCGCGGAGGGCTTCGAGGACCGCTATATCCGCCAGGGCGAGGACGAGAACCGCAATATCGAACGCACGCTGGAGATCGGCTGGGAGCTGCTGAGCATGTTGCCCAGGGGAGAGCTGAAGCGAATACGCGACGAGCACATCGACAAGTACTATCGAGAGGCCAAGGGAAACGGCGAATGACGAATGAAGCCAGAATGACTAATGACGAGATCCGAATGGCGAATGAAGCCGGAATGACGAATGGCCAATGACGAAGGACGACCCGCACAGTGAGCCGCATTATGATCTGGAGGAAAGAACGGGACGATTCGGTGAGCAGATCATTGCGTTTGCCAAGACAATTCCGGTTGGCCCAGTGACCAAACCCTTGATCGATCAACTTGTTCGGGCTGGCACGAGTGTGGGTGCGAACTACGCGGAGGCTGATGACGCGGGGTCAAAGAAAGAGTTCCACCACAGGATCAGCCTGTGCAAGAGGGAATCGAAGGAAACCAAGCACTGGCTCAGAATGGGCGTGGCTGCCGAGCCAAATCTGAAGGAGGCGGCACGCCCCCTGTGGCAGGAAGCCAAAGAACTCAACCTGATCTTCGGCGCGATCGGACGGAAGACCAGTGGTGCGTGAAGTTTCGTCATTCGGATTTCGTGATTGAATGGTGGTTCGGATTTCGGCATTGACTCGTCATTCTGATTTCGTCATTGACTCGGCATTCTGACTTCGGCATTCGGGATTGAATCGTCATTCGGATTTCGTCATTGATTCGGCATTCTGACTTCGGCATTCGGGATTGAATCGTCATTCGGATTTCGTCATTGATTCGGCATTCTGATTTCGGCATTCGTCATTCTCAGCCTGTGGATGGAATATGGCGCGCCTAAGAATAAACCCCACGCGCATGGAGCTGATGAGGCTCAAGCGGCGGCTGGCCATCGCCGTGCACGGGCACGGGCTGCTTAAGGACAAGCTCGAAGGGCTCATGAAGGAGTTCATGGACCTGGTCGAGCGCTACCGCGTCGCGCGACAGGAGTTCGACGACGCCTACCCCGAGCTGATCAAGCTCTTCGTGCTCGCGCGCGTGACGAGTTCGGCAGAGATAGTGGAAGCGGCCCTGACGCAGTCCCAGGGGGAACTGACGCTCGCCGTCACCGAGCGTAATCTGCTGAGCGTGCGCGTGCCGCAGTTCGAAGGCGAGACCGGAGTGGGGCGGGGCTACAGCCTCTTGGACGCGCCGCTGGCCCTGGACGAGGCCGTCGCCGGGCTGCGCGAGTTCCTGCCGAAAGTCCTCGAGCTGGCCGGGCTGGACCAGAGCATCTGGCTGCTCATGGACGAAATCCAGCGCACGCGCCGCCGTGTCAACGCCCTCGAGTACGTCATGATTCCAGACATCCGCGAGACCATCAAGTACATCCAGAGCAAGCTGGACGAGAACGAGCGCAGCAACATCACGCGCCTGATGAAGATCAAGGACATGCGCCTGGCCCAGGAGCGCGAGGCCATGGCCCTCGCCCGGCAGAGTTAGCGGCGGGCTGAGAGGGTCGTAGGGGCACGACAGCCTACTCCGCCGAAGCAGACGCTTCGGCTGCGAAGGCCGGACGTCGTGCCCTCCGGCTCACGCGCCGGGGCGGGGGGGCCGTTCGATGGTGAGTTCCGCCGGCGGGCTGGAGATGTCGCGCGTCGGGGCGAGCTTCTGCCGGATGAGGGGTTCGAAGTCGGGGTTGATCTCGTAGCCCACGCTTTCCCGGCCCGTCAACTCGTCGGCGAGCGCCGTGGTCCCGCTCCCGAGGAATGGGTCCAGGACCGTCTCCCCCCAGAAGCTGTACATGAGGATAAGCCGCCGGGGCAGCTCCACCGGGAACATGGCCACGTGTCCCTGCTGGCGAGTGGGCGGGATGCGCCAGGCGCCTCGGAACCACTCGACGCGTTGCTCCTTTGTCAGGCGGCTTTTCTCCTTCTGTTCGGCAGTGGGGGCGGGTGCCTTTCCGGGCTTTCGCAGCAGGATGATGTATTCGTGCTCGTAAGTGAAATGCCCGTCCCGCGGGTAGTAGGTCGAGCCCATCCATGCGCCGCCCCCGGTGGTGCGGGTGGTGGAGACCTTTTCCCAGATGATGCTGCCCATGAAGTCGAAGCCGACGTCGCGCCCCATGCGGATGATGTCGGCCGGGATGGGCTGCACGCGGTAGCGCCCGTGTTCCTTGGCGCGGAGGTATTGATCGCCTATGTTGATTGCCGCGCGGCATCCCGGCGCAAGCACCCGGTGGCACTCGCCCAGCACCAGGCTGAGGTCCGCGAGGTATTCCTCGTATGTCTGGTCGCGGCCGATCTGGCCGGGGTGGGCATAGTCCTTGATGCACCAGTAGGGCGGGCTCGTGACGATCAGGCGCACGGCCCCGTCCGCCAGCTCCGGCATCGTGCGGCTGTCGGCGATGTAGACGCGGTGGTGCGCCACATTCGCTCCCTCTATTGGCATCCGAAACGCGCACATGAATCTAGCAGGTTCCCGGCGCGCTTACAACCAGAAATCCGCGTGAGGCGCCTGAGGGGGTTTCGTGACACTATCACGAGGGCCGCTGGCTTGTCACTGACACGCGGGGCGGGTATAATCGCGGGTTGGTGGTGGATTCGTCACGCCCCGCGCGGCGTGAGTGGGCAGAAGAGAATGGGCAGCGGTTTTCCGATCACCATGGCCAAGAACGTTCCCCCCGAGAACAACGACGCCGAGCAGGAACATCCGCACTCCCTGGTGCCGACGTATTTGCCGTTCGACGCCGTGCGCGGGATCCGCGCCTACCGGCGGGGGCCAACGATCGTCTACACGGTCAGGGGGGAGCCGGACGAGGTTCTGGCGCTCATCGGGGAGCTGAAAGGGCGCGGGGTGAGGGAGATCGGCGCGCTTGTGTTCCACCACTCCGACGACCAGGAGCCCGAGGAACCCCCGGCCGCCGACGCGGAAGTGCTGCCCGGACCCGACGACGAATAGGGCGGGGCGAAATGGACGGGCGCGTCGGTCCAGATCGACGGCCGCATCATCGCCGCCGACGGCCCCGAGAGCGCACCAGATTCGGCTGGGCCATCCGCGACACCCTGGCGGGGCAATGGCGCGGCGCGTGCGAGGTAGATTGCCTGGATGCAGATTCCCGTTGGGTTGTTGCCACAGTTGACATGATCATTTG
>CAZXDF010000360.1:0-10393 GCA_964639345.1 uncultured candidatus Brocadiaceae bacterium
GCGTCGTCCCAGCAGTCGGCGATGCCCGCTTGACTCAACTTCACGCCCAGCGCAATGAAGTCCGCCACCGAGCAGCCTTCCGAGTAGCGCCCGAAATAATATTGCACGGTCTTGTAGTCGTAGGTTGCGTCCGGCCCTGGAATACTGGGGTAGAAACCGATGGTGGGGCTGCCGCATGACCTGGCGTACTCATAGCCCTTTCTAGCGAACTCCATAATGTCCGTGTCCGCCGTGATGAGCGCGTACTCCAACAGCCCAATGAGGGGTTTGAGGTGGTGGTGCGTGTGGGCCATGCCCAGGAAACGGGCCTCTTCATCGTAGCAGCCCGAGTGCTTAATTAGATACACCGCGAGGCGACCCGCCAGGGTCAGCGCGGGCTCATAACCGATCGTCAGGTACGCCTGACACAGGCCGTGGATGATCCATCCTGCGACGCTACCTCCGGACTCCTCCCGGCAATCGGGGTCGATGATTCCTTCCTTGCCGGTGACGCAGGCGCCGGGGCTTGCGGTGAGCATGGGGAAATAGCAGTAGTCGTCCTTGTAGACCATCAACTGCGCCAACCGGTCGACAAGGCGCTCGATTCCCTCCTTCCACAGCTCCTCGCCCGTCTGCCTGTAGTAGAGGGCCATGACGCCGGCCAGGTGACCGTTGACGTGGATGGCGGCGAACTGGTCGCCCCCGTCGTCGCCCTTGAACCATCCCGGCGAAGTGCCCAGGCGGGCCCACGGGCGGCCGACTGCCGGCATGTAGATGAGCCCGTCCTCGCCCTGCATGCGCAGGAGCGTTCTCACCCAGGTTCGGTCGACCTCGATGTTGCACTGGTTGCCCGTCATGCCGCGCAGGAGGGGAAGCGCTTCCTGGAACTTCGGCTGGATGGCGAAGCCGTTCCAGTCGTGCCACATGACCGGCGGGTTCCGGTTGAGCAGCACGGGCCAGTAGACCTCACAGTCGGCGTCCGGGTCCGCCAGGTTCGTGATGAATCGGATGGCCAGGTCTGCCCGTGCGGCCACATCCAGCGTGTCCGGCACCGACTTTTCATACTGCTCGCCCTGATAGGCGGGCATGGCAAACTCCGGGGCCTCGGCGCGGATGTACCCGATGGGGTCGCCGCGCTTCCAGGCCGATGAATCCCCACTGGTCATGATCGCCTCCGTTCACCGGCTTCCGTGCCGGGGCTTCCGTTGCGCCTCTGCACGCGCTACCTCTATCTTAGCGGGAGGAGCTAGACTAACAGCCATGCTGTGGCACTCGGCGTGCAATGAGTCCGAGCGCCGGAGATGACTAACCCGCGGCCTCCTGCGCCTGCGCGGGCGACTCGGCGTGGGCGTGCTGCTCGACGATGGCGATCATGTCCGGCGTGTCGAACCCGAAGCGTCGCAGCGCGGCCAGGGTCGGCACGCCGTTGCGGTCGTATCCCTTCTCGTCGTAGACCACATCCGTCATTCTCTCGTACTGGGCCTGCCGGTACTGCTGGAGATGACGTATCTTCTCGGATGTTTCGAGGCCGGCGGGATCGATGCCGACCGCCTCACTAAGATACTCGTCATAGTACGCGCTTCGGGAGTCGTATTCGTTCTCGAAAACCGGGCCCATCGCGCGGGCCGGGATGCGGTCGTTCTCGCGCGTGCCTCGACCCTGCCGCAGGTTGAAGAGTTTGTGGAACGTGTACACGCATTCGGACTCGAAAAGCAGGTCGTCCAGCGTCTTCTTCGTTCCCAGCGAGGCATTGTAATAGTCGAGAATGAGCCTGAGACTGGGCAGGTTCTTCGCGGGTTCGCGTTCCTTCCCGGCGTGTGGGTGCCGCACGTCGATCCACGGCAGCTTGCAGAGCCCGACCATGTTGAACCACGTCCGCACGAGCGGGAACCAGCGGAGCGCCTCGGCCTTCTGTTCAAAGGTGGGTATCTCGTTCTTGATCTGGTCGAGCGCGATGAGCCACGCCTCATCGTGCTGCGGGCCCTTGAGCGCGTAGCCGTATCCGCCCTGCTGGGCCAGCGATTCCTTGGTCGAGTAGAACGAGAACTCCAACCCCTTGCACACCATTGCGAACTTCTCTAGCTCGGCAAGGGCCCCGTCATAGTCCGCGCCATTGCGCCCGGCGAACCGGCGCGCGATCCAGCACTTCAGAGATTCCACGCCCCGGCCCACGACCGCGCCGAACCCCGTGCCCCGGGCAATCTGGTGCAGCAGCTCGCTGGCGGCGTCCTTGTTGCCCCAGGTCAGCTCCAGGCCGTCCGTATCGCCGGCCGTCAGGTAAGCGCGCTGATATGCTTCGAATGCAAAACCCAGGGCATTGCCCAGGCTGATCGTGTCGATGCCGTACTGGTCACAATACCAGTTGTATTCCAGCGTGTAGGCTATGTCGAAGACGCCGATGTTCGTTGCGGCCCCGATGGTCTCGTATTCGGGCCCGTCCACGGCGACTTGCTGTCCTCTGAATGGGCCGGTCTCAAGCTCGAAACCTTCGCCCCCCTTCGTGCAGGCCAGGTTGCATCCGTAGTAACACCCGTCCGGGACCTTCTTCCTGAAGAAGGACTCGGCGAACTTCTCGCCGAAGACGCGGTGCGCGTCGGGATGCTGCCCGTACTGGAAGTTGCGGACTGGAACGAGGTGGAACTCGCAAAGCATCTCCACGAGCCCGGCCGTGCCCATGCGTTGCATCTGCATATAGTCCGGATCGACCTCGGTGATGACGCGGCGCAGGGCCGAGCCGGCGGCCTTCACTCCCGTCTCGTCAGCCGGCGCGTTGGCCTTGGATCGGTTGCTCTTGACGACGATGCCGCGCAGGCCCTTGCCCCGCATGACGGTGCCCGTCCCCCCGCGCCCGAACTGTTTGGCGCGGGTGCGAGCGCGGGGCTTGTCGTAATACACGCTGTTGATGATCCCCCATGCGCAGTGCTTCCCGCCGACGCCGGCGACGAGCGCGGCGACGTTGCGGAGCCGGCCCTCTCCCGCAAAGCGCTCGATCCATCCTGCGGACGCGGTCAGCGCGCCGTCGTCGCACGCTTCGGCCTCGATGATCGATATCTCTCCCGCGTCGCCGTCAACGATGATGATGACGTCGGTCGACGCCTTCCCCGTCACCGCGATCGCGTCGAACCCGCAGAGCTTGGTCAAAGGGAAGAACGTGCCGCCGGCATTGGAATCTATGAAGGTGCCCGTGAGCGGCGAGATGGTTCCCGCCATGCACTTGCCGGTTCCCGGAAACCGCGTGTCGCCGCACAATGGGCCGCCTGCGACCGCGAGAACGTTCTCGGGGCTGTCGAACCGGGTGGCCGCGTTCGTGCCGTCGAACACAAGCTTGAGGCAGTAGCCGCGGCCGCCTATGAACTTCTCCCTCATCTCCCCCGGCACAGGGCGCGTCTCGACCGCGAGCGTCGACAGGTCGACATGCAGATATGTGTCAGTATACCCACGCTCGACATCGCGAGGCTCGTAGGACATCTTTGCAAGGCAGCGGCCGACGGTGCCCGTCGGCGCCTGGTCGTCACGTTCTGAACGGTCAACTCTTGCCATGAACTGGAACCTTTCGTATGAACCTGTCAGCGTCCGCGCCGGGCTGACAGGAGCGCGCAAACACCTTCAGTGACGTGCCCTAACAGCCCGTGGCAGAAGTCGTCGTACGCCCTTGAGCCAGCAAACAGGCCCGCTGAGAGTGCCGAATTCGGGCTTCTCAGCCAGCCGAAGAAAGCCCGGATGCGCAAGAAGCCACTTTAGCCACGGGCTGCTAACCGTGATGCCATTTCTTGGGTGTGAACATCCAGCCCGACCTGCGATGGCTCGATCGCTTCGGGCGCGGCGGGGGCCGACGGCCCGGCGCCCTGTGGGCCCTGAACCGATTCCGACACCCAAGGGCGCCAACTGCGTCCACTTCTTGCTGCATGACTCAAAACCCCAGCAACCCCCTTCTTCAACGGGCTGCTGCGGCATTCATCCTGTTCGGGTGGAGTGTACGGCGCATGCGGCGGCGTGTCAACACGTTTTCGGACGTCTCTCAAGGCGTAGGGTGCTTCCGGCATCTGCCTGTGTGGCGCCTGCCGGGCACGTAAGTGAACGCCGAACCCGCCATGTTCCGGCGTCTACGTTGCTCAGGCGGTCGCGCCCCATTATGATGGAAGTTACGGGTCTCGGTGTGCCCGCGGAGAGCGGACTCCCAAAACAAGCGCACGAGCAGGAGGTTCTTGATGCTGCCGATAGAGATCGATGCCGGCGTCCATTGGATCGGTGTGAACGAGCGGACCCTGGACCTGTTCGAGGGCCTCTGGCCCGTCGTTCGGGAGGGGGTCTCGTACAACGCCTACCTCATCGAGGACGAGTCCACGGCCATAATCGATCTATCCAAGGGGACCAAGGGCGGGGAATTCTTCGACCAGGTCGGACGCGTCACGGACGTATCTGCCATCGACTACCTGATCATCAACCACCTGGAACCGGACCACACCGGGCTTCTCGCGACGCTCGCGGCGCTCAGCCCTGGCGTGACCATCATCTGCACGCCCAGCGCCAAGGAAATGCTCGAGACCTTCTACAACGTCACGGAAAACGTGCGGGCAGTGCGGGACGGGGAGTCCCTGTCGCTGGGGCGCACGGAGCTCCAGTTCTTCCACGCCCCGTTCGTCCACTGGCCGGAGACGATGGTGACCTACGACACGGGGCGCAAGATACTGTTTTCCTGCGACGCCTTCGGGGGCTACGGGGCGCTGCAGGGCGGGCTGTTCGACGACGAGTGCGGCGACCTCGGCTTCTACGAGCGCGAGTCGCTGCGCTACTACGCTAACATCGTCGCCAAGTTCAGCAAGCCGGTCCTCCAGGCGATCGCGAAGCTGAGCGGGCTCGACATAGGGATGATCGCCCCCTCGCACGGCCTCGTGTGGCGGGCCGACCCGGGGCGGATTGTCGAGCTCTATCGGAGGTGGGCGAGCTACGCGACCGGGGGGGCCGAGCCGGGGATCACGATCGTATACGGCTCGATGTACGGGTTCACCGAGCAGATGATGAACGCCGTCGCCGTGGGCATCCGCAGGACGGGCGTGCCGCTGGAAATCTTCGATGCGGGCCGCGGGCACGTCAGCTATATCCTGCCGTCGCTCCTGGCGAAGAGCGGGGTGATGATCGGCGCTCCCACCTACGAGGGGGCGCTGTTCCCGCCTGTGGCGCAGGCACTCGAGATGGCGGCCACCAAACGAATAACAGGCAAGAAGGTGGCCAGGTTCGGCAGCTACGGCTGGCGCGGCGGCGCGCAGAGGAGCGCCGAGAAGATCTTCGAGTCGCTGAAGTGGGAGCTGGTGGAGTCGTTCGAGTTCTGCGGCAAGCCGAGCGAGGCGGAGCTGAACATGGGCATGGACTTCGGCGCGCGGTTCGCGGAGGTGATCGCGGCCAACTGAGGCGCCTTTTGCGCCCCCGGACGCCCGGCCGGGCGGGGTCATCCCCCGTGCCGCAGCGCTCGGGACAGCAGCTTGTCCAGCTCCTCCTCGGACATTATGCCGTCTTCCAGCACGACCTGGCGGATCGTCTTGCCGGTCTCGGTGGCTTTCCGCGCGACTTCGGCGGCGCGGTGGTAGCCGATGACGGGGTTGAGCACCGTGGCCAGCCCGACCGTGCCGGCGAGGTAGGCCGCGCAGCGGTCGGCGTCGGCCTCGATGCCCGCCACGCACAGCTCGGCCAGCATCCTCGCGCCGTTTGTCAGTATCTGCATGGACCACAGCAGGTTGTGGCTGATGACCGGCATCATCACGTTCAGCTCGAGCTGGCCCGCGCCGGCCGCCGCCGCGATGCACGCGTCGTTGCCCACCACCTGGAAGCAGATCATGTTCATGCACTCGGCGACGACGGGGTTGACCTTCCCCGGCATGATGGAGGAGCCGGGCTGCACGGCCGGCAGGCGGATCTCGCCCAGGCCCGTGGTCGGGCCGCTCGAGAGCAGGCGCAGGTCGTTGGAGATGCGGCCCAGCTCGACCGCCCCCGCCCGTAGCGCGCCGGACATGCGCGCGAACGGCCCCATGCTCTGCATCGCCTCGAACAGGTCAGGCGCGGCTGCCAGCTTGAGGCCCGTCAGCCCCGCCAGCCGCTCAATGACCTTCGTGCGATAACCCGGGACCGTGTTCAGGCCGCTCCCGACGGCCGAGCCGCCGATGCCCAGCTCGCGCAGCGGCTCCGATTGCTGCTCGATGTGCGCGGCGGCGCGCCGGACGGCCTCAGCGTAGGCGCCGAACTCCTGGCCCAACGTGAGCGGGACGGCGTCCTGGAGGTGCGTGCGGCCGCTCTTGGCGATCTCGGCGAATTCCCCTGCCTTGTCCGCCAGGCCGCCGGCAAGGCCGCCCAGCGCCCCCACGAGGCCCGACAGCTCCAGCAGCGCGGCCACCCTCATGCTGGTGGGGCATACGTCGTTCGTGGACTGGCCCATGTTCACGTGGTCGTTGGGATGCACGAGCGTGTACTCGCCGCGCCGCCCGCCGAGGAGTTCCGAGGCCCGGTTGGCCAGCACCTCGTTCATGTTCATGTGGGCCGAGGTCCCCGCGCCGGCCTGGAAGACGTCCACCACGAACTGATCGTCGAGCCTGCCCTCGATGACCTCATCGGCGGCCCGCGCGATGCCGTCTGCGACGCGGGCTTCGAGCGCGCCCAGCTCCCCGTGCACCATGGCTGCGGCCTTCTTGACGAGGGCCATCGCGCGGGTGAACGCCGGCGCCTGGCGCAGCCCGCTGATGGGGAAGTTGTGCACCGCGCGCCGGGTCTGCGCGCCGTAGTAGGCGTCGGCCGGCACGTCGACCTCGCCGAGAAAATCGCTTTCGCGCCGCATCTCCGCCATGGATGAACCCTCCGATCCTGCCCCGGGGACTGGGCGGATTCTATGTGCGGGCCGGATGGCTGTCAAGCCCGCCGGCGGGGACGCCCCAATTGCAGCGCCGGACGTCGGGGCGGTTTCGCCTTACGGCTCGTCCATGACGACCGAGGCGATGACGAGCCTGTGGTCGGAATAGTCGACCGGCAGCACCTGCTTCGATGCGATCTGCCAGCCCGGCGGCACCAGAATCCAGTCGATGACCACCTCGGGATGCGGGGCGCTAAACGTCAGGTCCTCCGGCGCGGGACCCGACCCCGAGTCCGGCAGGGTGCGGAACCCGCCGCCCTCCAGCAGCAGCGTCAGCGCCGTCTTGCCGCCCGGGCCACGCCCCGCGCGGGGGTAGCCGACGGGGGTCGAGTTGAAGTCGCCCGCGCAGACGAACGGCAGGTCGGAGGCGGCTCGGAGGCGCTCGATGACCTCCGCCGAGCGATAGCGGACCGGTTCGCTGCGGTGTTCGAGGTGGACCGCCAGCAGGCGAATCCGGCGGCCCTCGGGAAGCTCGACGGTGCAGACGACGCCCCTTTTCTTGCCGGCCAGCAGCGCCTCCCACTTGGAGTAGGCGGGATAGTCCACAAGGCTCGTCTGCTGGATGGGGTAGCGGCTTAGCACGGCGTTACCCCACCGAAACGAGCAGAACGGAAAGACCATCTCGAAGTTGCACTGTTCCACCCAGTAGGCGAACCCGGCTTCGCGCGCGATGAAGGCCGCCTGATTGACGTTGTGGCTCCACTGGGCCGCGAAACCGACCTCGTTCAGCACCACCACGTCCAGGCGGGCTTCCTTGAGCATGCGGGCGATCCTTCTGAGCCGGGCCAGCCGTGCGGCCCGGTCTCCGCCCCCCCAGTTGCCCTCGGCCAGGCCCCGCCCGTGCGCGATGTTAAAGGTGCCCAGCCGCAGTTCCGCGCCCAGGGATGGGCTGTCAATGCTTCCCGCTCCTTCCATCGTGCGCACTCGAACCGCCCGCCGGCCGAAGGTCATCCGGCCGAGGACGTACCAGCCCACGCACAGCGCCAGGAGGGCCGCGCCGAGCAGAATCGCAACCCTGAGCACTTTCTTTCCCCTCCGTCCCATGCCGGCCCTGCCTTTCCCTCGAAGGCGGCCTCGCGCGCGACTCCGACGGGGTTGGATGGAGCTGACGAGTCCGCCAGAGCAGGCGCGGCCGCACCTTGGCATTCAGTGTAGGGCGGCGGCGGTCGGTTCCGCAACCCGCTCCCGCTGTTTTGCCCGAAAGTCCTGGAAATCCCCTGCCCGGTCGGGCACAATAAGAGGCGCAGTGGTGCCGGGGGCACCCGGTGGTGTTGGGGCACCCGGTGGTGCTGGGGCACCCAGGGTGTCGAGACTTCGCATGCGGAAAGGACGTGGGCAGTGTCAAAGCGGATCGCGATCCTCTCCTGCCTCAGGTGCGGCAAGAAGCTGAAGTGCCCGGAAGATAGGCTGGAGCAGGTCATCAGGGGCGAACGCAAGTGCCCGCAGTGCGGCGGGGCCTTCGAGATACTGGGCGGACTGCGCCCCGAGCCGGAAGGGGACGCTGAGAGGGGCGAGGAGGTCCAGACGCGCAAGAACGCCCTGCTGAATGTCCGCAAGCGCGGGGACGTGGCCGTCGTCTCTTTCAGCACCTCGCGCGTGCGCGAATCCGCCGAGGTCCGGCAGCTCGAAGACGAGTTCGTAGAGCTGGTCGAGAGCCACGGGATGACAAGGATCGTGCTGAACTTCGAGAACCTCAGCTTCATGAGCAGCTCCGTGATCGGGGTGCTGGTCAGGCTCCACAGAAAAGCCACCAGCGAAGGCGGCGACATGAAGCTGTGCAGCATCGAGCCGCAGATTTACGAGGTCTTCAAGATCATGCGCCTCGACCGGCTCTTCGACATCTCCGGCAGTGAGCGCGAGGCCCTCAATGCCTTCCAGAAGGCCCGCTGAAGGCCCGTGGGCGATTCCGACGCGGCAAGTGAGACGGCCCCGAGCACGTGGTGGCCGGCGTCGCCCGGCCGTGGGAAAGCTGATCTTCATGAGCGACCTCGATGGGTTCACCGAGCCTCCAGAAGTGCCGGACCGGCGCCTCGATGGGCCGGTCCGAATGTTATAACATTCGCAACAATAAGGTGTTACAACCTGCCTGCTGCATCACTGCCATCCCACTCCAACCTCGGGGCGGCCCCCGGCGCGCGGCGAGCACTTTGGGGGGGGAAGCGCGTGCTCGCGATGCAGGCGGCCTTGCTGTTGCAGACGCCCGTGTGCGGATAGTTGAAGAAATCTCCTCCGATTTTTCAAAAAAGCCTTGACAAACGCGGCAATTGGTGGCAATATCTTGGCTACTATTCTGGAATGGCCTCAGTGTCCTGAGTGGATATGGGCCAGAGGACTAGCGTTTCTTGACCCTGGGTTACGTCCTGTAAATAGAAAGGAGAGCGAAGCCCAGGCGCAATGGCCGGTATCAGGAGCAACAGGCGGTTTGTTCCTCTATCGAGGCTTTGTTCCGCCTGCCGAACGATTTACAAGTCCTTGGGAAAGGAAGAGTTGATGAAGAGAAGAGGCTTTACGCTGATGGAGTTGCTGGTCGTCATAGCGATCATAGCGATCCTGGCGGCTATGCTGATGCCTGCCCTGGAGGAGGCGCGGAAGCGCGCGCGGGATGCTGCCTGCAAGAGCAACATGCGGCAGTCCGGCCTTGGCATGTTGATGTACGCCAACGATCACGGCGATTTCCTGCCCGCCGCCGGCGCGCGGTTCCAGATGTACAGTGCCTATGGGTTCAAGATGGGTGACGATGCCCAGTGGCCCCATGGCGGAACGGTAAACTGGAACTTCGCGTTGGTGGGCGAAGGCTACCTGACGCGCACGACCATGCAGTGTCCCGCCGGGACGCACAATTTCCACAATAATGTCAACTTTAATGTCGCCGAAGACGCGCCGTGCAACGTTGGTCCGCGGGTCACCATGGCGATGAACTGGGCGGTCGGCACGAGCTTCCCGGACTATACTGACGCCAAGTGGCTCTCCGCAACCAACGACGCCGACGGCATGTGGCAAATTGCGTGCGCCACTACCGGCATCTTCGGGCCGGAGAGCGGTGCGAGTCCGATGGAACTCGCGCAGATCATGCCCCTGGACTTCGCCATGCAGGACAGGTTGAAGGGTGGGGACGGAGCTAACACGGCTGGCGTGTGCCACTTCCGCCGCAATATCTCCTACATCCTTCGCCGCAACGACGCCGGCAGGTTCTTTGTCCTGACGGATGTAGGGGCACAGACAGGTTTCCGCGATAGTTGGCCGAACGTCTACGGCTGGTGCCAGGGGATAAAGCCCCTGCCGCCCGGCTATGACACGGCTGCCCCTGACGACGAGGACTGGGACAACGCGCTCTTCCGGCAGGGCGGCAACCGGGGCTACACGATTGGCCTCGGCCGGCCGGACAGTGCCGGCGGGTATTGGGAGAACGGCGCACGCCACATCGGCGGCGGCCGCAACTTCCTGTGCCTGGACGGCCACATCGAGGCGTGGAAGCCGCTACCGGCCAACGCCGAGACCAATGTCACGGCCATCCCGGGC
>CAZXDF010000361.1:0-12426 GCA_964639345.1 uncultured candidatus Brocadiaceae bacterium
CGCTGCTCCAGCACACCCGACAGCCTGACGTTGCGGATGGAGATGGACAGACCCCACTGCACTGGGCAGCTTTCTATTCTCGGGGACATGGGGGGGAGGCCGAGCTGTTGCTGAAGCACGCCGCCGATCCGAATGCAAAGGACCATGGAGGCCACACCCCCCTGCACGTCGCGGCCAGGATGGGCAGAGCAAACGTAGTCAAGGTGCTGCTGGCGCATGGCGCCCGCCCTGACGCCAAGGACAACGAAGGCTGCACCCCTTTGTGGCACGCGAAACAGGAGAACCGTAAGGCCGTCGTCGAAGTACTTGAGAGCGACAGCGCCAAGCAGTAGGTGCTCATAGGGGGTCGGTGTGCTGGCAAGCGCGCGACGATGACGAGTGAATCCAGACGAAGCTTCCCTTGGTCATACGGGTTTTGGGATATGCCTTCGGCAATGACACTCTGCCACGTTGGCAAAGGCTGGCTAGCATTGTGCCGGACAGGAGCATTCCGCGAATGACGGATGTGACGATCGATGCGAGGGCGACGAGGCTGGTGACGGAGGCTCATGCGCGCGGCGGGCTGGCGCCCGTGGACCTCAAGCGGTTCTGGGCCGACCAGGAGGTGGCCACAGCCGATCCCTTCGGCGAGCACATACCCCAGTGCCCGCTCGGCATCATGATGGGCGGCGAGTGCGCCTGCGACGAGCTTGGCGTCGATCCGGACCCATGGCGCTATATCCACGACGAGGAGTGGCGCCTCGCCCTGAACAAAGCCTACAACGATAAGGCCGAGGGAATCGTCGGCCGCCGCCTGCTGGGCGAGAAGCCGGCCGAACCCGGGCGGCAATACCCGCCCGTGGGCGCGCTGCACGACGTGTTCGAGGCCCAGAACGTATGGCAGGCGGGCTCGTGGTGGCTTCATCAGTCGGCCCATAACGAGGAGGAGCTGAAGGCCCTGCTCGACCGCGTCGAGGAGATGGACATCCGAAGCGTCATCCTGCCAGATGGATGGGACGAGGCCAAGGAGCGGCTTACGGCCCTGGGCGTCAAGTCCCCGCTCTACCGCGGCCAGCGCGGGCCGGTGACGTTTGCGGCTTCGATCTACGGCGCCGAGAACCTCATCTTCCTGATCCACGACAACCCGGACCTGGCCGTGCGCCTGCGCGACGTGATTCTGGATACGATGCTCGGGGTCGCGCGCATCCTGGACGACGAGGCCGGCCACACGCCTGCGACCGCCCCGCACGGTTTCGCGTTCTTTGATGACAACTGCGTCCTGCTCACGCCCGATATGTACGAGCTGTTCGGCGCGCCGATCCTGAGGGCCATCTGGGACCGCTACAGCCCCGACCCCGGGGACAGCCGCTACCAGCACTCGGACTCCGCCATGGGGCACATCGTCCCGATCCTCGGCCGGCTCGGCATCACCGGGACGAACTTCGGCCCGACGGTGATGGTGGACCATATTCGCCGCCATTGCCCCCGCGCGGTCATCCACGGGCAGCTCGCGCCCTTCACTTTCAGCCGCGACGATGAGGCGGGGATCGTGAGCGAGTTCCTGCGCGACTTTGAGATGGCGAAGGAGAAGCGGGGGCTGGTTTTTTCCACGGCCGGCTCGATCAATGGCGGCTCGCGCCTCACCGGCATGCGCCTTATCATGGCGGCCATCCAGCGCTACGGGCGCTACGACGGGTGAGCGTGACGCGGCCCCAACCGCTCCGCGCCTGCGCGTGTGGCACCCTATAAAGAGCAGAGGCAATGACGGACGTTTCGCTCTACGATTACGAGCTTCCCGAGTCGCTGATCGCCCACGTGCCGGCCGGGAAGCGGGACGAGAGCCGACTGCTGCACCTGGACCGGCGGACGGGAGAGGCGTCCCACCTCGGCTTCCGGGACGTGCAGAGCCTTCTCGGCCCCGGCGACCTTCTCATCCTCAACGACGCGCGCGTTATTCCCGCACGATTGTGGACGCGGCGTGCGACTGGGGGACGGGTGGAGGTGCTGCTTGTGCGTCCGGAGGACGGCGACGCCACCGGCCTCGCGACGGGGCGCTGGCTGGCCATGTTGAGCGCGGGGGGGAGACCCCGCGAGGGCGAAACCCTGACACTGGAGGGGACAGGAGCGAAGCTGCACCTTCTTGAAAAGCGCGAGGGCGGCTACTGGCTCCTCGAACCCGACGGGGCCGACCTTCAGGAGGTGCTCGCCGCGGGCGAGATGCCGCTGCCGCCCTACGTGCGCCGGGCCCGCGAGCGGCGGGGCCTGCCGGCGTCCATTCCGCAACTCGATGCCGATCGATACCAGACCGTGTTCGCCCGCCGGGACGGCGCGGTGGCGGCGCCCACGGCGGGGCTGCACTTCACGCCCGAGCTGCTCGCCCGGCTCGCGGAGACCGGCGTGGAAGTCAGGACGCTCTCGCTCATGGTGGGCCCCGGCACCTTCCGCCCGGTCAAGGCGCAGCGGCTCGAGGACCACGCTATCGAGTCCGAGCGCTATCACCTGCCGGGCGAGACGGCGGCGGCGGTGCGCAGCGCGATCGAGTCGGGCCGACGCATCGTGGCCACGGGGACGACGGTCTGCCGCGTGCTGGAATACGTGGCCCGGCGCGGCGAGTGGACCGAGCACAGCGGCTGGACCGACCTGTTCATCCACCCGCCGTTCGAGTTCCGCGCGGTGGGGGCGCTGATAACGAACTTCCACCTGCCGCGCAGCACGCTGCTGATGCTGGTATGCGCCTTCGCGGGGCGGGAGGCTGTGATGAGGGCCTACCGGGACGCCGTGGCGCGGGCCTACCGCTTCTACAGCTACGGCGATGCGATGTTCATCGGGTAGGCGCCCGGCGGCGCGGCGATCAGCCCGTCTCTCTTCTCACCAGGCCGAAGGCGCGGCTGAGGCGCTCGCGGATCTCTGCGCGGCGTTCCTCGGGCAGGCGCTCACATTCCTGGAGCATGGTGAGGGGCTCGCGCACGCCGGTCATGCCGCTGCGCAGCGCCACGAAGAGGGCCTGGAGCACATTCTCGCGCGTGCGTTCGACGGCCGGATCGGCGGCCTTCAGAGCGGTGTTCGCGGCGATGTTGCCCAGGCTCACCAGGAGCGCGAGACGGCGTTCGTCGTCCTGCTTGTCAGAGCCCTCCCATTCGGCCAGCATCATCTCGGCCGCCCGGAGGCACAAGTCCCGGAACTCGCTTCCCCTGGCAGCGCGGCCGCAGATGTCACCCATGGCGCGCACCACCGCCACCCTCTTCAGGGACCTCAGCAATGAGTGGCCCAGCCGTACGCGAACCTGCACCGTTACGCGGTCCGAGCACCCCGCCGTGCACAGTGCATGGATGAGGGATCCCACGCCGCCTGGCCCCCAGACGAGGCGGGCATGGGAGACGCCTTCCCAGAGGATCAGCAGCCGCTTGACGATGTCTTTGCTGAGTTCGGGGGTTGCGGCGCGGCTCACGCAGATGTTCTCCAGTCCCCGCACGACCGCAGGCACGATGCGGGTGTCGAACAGTACCTCCCGGCCGAACTCGTATACCGTGCCCTCCTGGGTCTGTCGCGTGATCCCGAGCTGCCGGGGGGCCCTCGTGTTAGCCACCCGGTCGAAAACCTCGAACAGCTCCCTCTGGTGTCTGGGCCGGGCGTTGTCCGAGCCGGCCATCACCACCAGGGCCTCGAACAGCTCGCACGTGTAGGCCGTCTTGCCGAGGCGCTCCTGCATGGTTTGCAGGAGCTCGTCGAACCGGCGGGCGCCTTCCTGCGTGTAGCCGCACAGATACGCCACGGCGAGCGTGAACATGGGGACCGGGGCGTCGGGATCGTCGAACAGGGCCGCGCAGAACTCCAGGATCTCACGCATCAGCTCCGGCGGCGCCTCCTGACCGCTGGAGCGCACGATGCGACCTATGCTCACGAAGGCCCATTCGGTTTCCTCGTGCGGGTAGCGTCGCTGCAGGAACTCGAACAACGGCCGCAGCGCAATCGGACCGATCCCTTCGAGCCTGTTGCAGATCGTCTCGGCCGCATCCCGCGCGGGGTATTCCACCAGGTTTGCCAGAAGCTCTACGGCCAGGCTCACCCGCAGCCCTTCATCCACCCGCGGGTCGGCGCAGAGCCTTGCGTCCATGACCAGTCGCCGCGTCTCACTGTCAGCCACCCGGAGCGTCTCCAGCATGAACCGGGCGCCCTCGTTGATCATTCCTTCGGAGACCCCGGCTTCCGTGCACAACACATCGAGCAGCCGGACAAGCTCCGGCCCGTGGCGGGCGGTGCGCCGCGTCAGCAGTTCCAGCACCGCCCGGGCGGCCGGCTCCCCGAGCCGCACCAGCCCGTAGCGCAAGTAGGAACGCTCCTGCTCGGGCACGTCCGGGTTCACGATCTCGCCCAGCGCCATCTCGGCCAGCCGGGCCAGCGTTTCCCGGTCGCTGCCCACGCCCGCCGCCACACCCACCAGGAAGCTGCGTACCCGCGGGTCGGCGCTGCGCTTGATCTCCTTCAGCAGTATCGGCATCACCACGGAGCCGGCGTGCCGATGGCAGTCCAAGATAGCGCGCTCCACGGGCGCTCGCAGCCGGTCGAACTCCCGCGCAAGCTGCCGCAGGGCGCTCTGGAGCAACTGTTCGGTCCTTTGGGGGCTGCGCGCGAGGGTCGCCGAGAGTTCCGTGATCAGCTCGAGGAGCTTCTCCACCACCGCGCAGTCGTGCGCCTCGGCGAAGAGTTCCAGCAGCACCGCAAGCGTCACGCCCCTCTCGGCATCATCGGCCTCGGCGAGCAGCGCCTTGAGGCGCTCGGTCGCGTGGAGCACGTCCTGCTCGTCCCCGCCGAAGAGCCGGCGCATCGCATCGGCCAGCTCGGTGCCGAATCCGATCTGCTCCAGGCCCCGCAGCGCCTCCTGGCGCGCGGAAGCATCGGCGGCCGGGTCCACGAGCGCTCCCACGAACAGGCCCGCCTTCTGCGCGGCCGGCATGGGCGCGAAGACCAGCTTGCGGAGCGCTTCCATGCGCTCCTGGGGGTTGTGGCTGGTCAGAACAGCCAGCTTTAGCCGGGCCACCTCTTCGGGCGTGAAGAGGGCTTCGGTTTCGGTCGAGGTGATGACTCCCGTCTCCCCCCTGGCGAGCGCCAGATCAGTGAGGGCCTCCCCGCCCCCGGCGCCTTCGACCTCATCCGCCAGCACCTCATCCTGTAGTGCGATGGTGCGCCAGCCGTCCTCGCCGCGCACAACACGCAGTAGCGCCGCCTCCTCCGCCCCCTTCTCCGCGGCCAGGGCCTGGAGACGCCCCTCGTCCAGGGCCTCCGCCCCCTGGTCCATGAGCGAGCCGTCAAGCAACACGGCTGCCAGCGCGGGCTGGGCCGCCGCCGTCTCCAGCACCGCCGCCGTCACGTCCACCTTCCTCCCCAGCAGCGCGACCACGCGGCTGGCCAGACGCGCAGTTAGGTCGTAGCGCTGGATCAGCGCGTCCCGGTCGAAGGTGCGCTCGCCGATCATGGAAGGCACATCACCTCAAAGGATGCGAACCTCGCGGTCGCCTTCGACCACGCGGCCGATCAGCGCGGGCTTCTCACCCAGGCGCGCAAGCCTCCGCAGGACGCTCTGCTCGAAGTAGGGCGCAACCACCAGCACCAGGCCGATGCCCATGTTGAAGGTGCGGTACATCTCGCGCACCGGCACGTCGCCCAGCCGGCGGATCAGGTCGAAGATCCGCGGGCGTGCCCAGGAGGCCGCCCGCATCTCCACGGCGCAGCCCTCGGGCAGGATGCGGCGCACGTTGTCCGGCAGGCCGCCGCCGGTGATGTGAGCCATGCCGTGCACGATCTGCTTGACGCGGTAGCGGTGCAGCAGCGCGCGCACGGGGCGCACGTAGATCCGCGTGGGCTCCAGCAGCTCTTCGCCCAGCGTGCGGGGGATGCCGAACCCCTCCAGACTGTCCCCGCACTTCATGCCCTCCTGCTCGAAGAAGAGCTTGCGCACCAGGGAGTAGCCGTTCGAGTGCAGCCCGCTGGAGGCCAGGCCGATCACCGCGTCCCCCGGCTCGATCTTCCTGCCGGTGATGAGCTTCCTGCGCTCGACCACGCCCACCACGAACCCGGCCATGTCGTACTCGCCCGGCGCGTACATGTCCGGCATCTCGGCCGTCTCCCCGCCCAGCAGGGCGCAGTCGCACATGCGGCAACCCTCTGCGACGCCGGCCACAGCGTCCCGCAACGCCTCCGGCTCCAGCTTGCCCACGCCCAGGTAGTCCAGGAAGAAGAGCGGCTCCGCCCCCTGCACCAGGATGTCATTGACGCACATGGCCACCAGGTCGATGCCCACGGTGTTGTGACGGCCCGTCATGAAGGCGACCTTGACCTTCGTGCCCACGCTGTCGGTGGAGGCCACCAGCAGGGGATGGCGGTAGTTGCGGCGCCATATCTTGCGGTCGAAGTCCAGCGCGAACAGCCCCGCGAACCCCCCCGGATTCTCCACCACGCGGCCGTCGAAGGTGCGTTGCATGAGGGTGTAGAGCGAGTCGGCGAACTCGCTCCCCTTCTCGACGTCCACGCCGGCGTCCTTGTAGGTCAGCCGAGCCATTACGACCTCCGCCGCTTGTCCCCGTGAACCCGCCTGAATGTCGGCAGCGCGGCCGATGCGCGCGCGCGTGCTGATTATAGCGCGCGGCGCATCGGTTTCCAAACATCGCGGCGGACGGACGGCTGACGCGCGAGGCCCGGTTCAGTCCCCGCCGGCCCGTCCGCTCAGCACGGCCACGTGGCGCGCCGCATCCTCCGCGCGGCCCCCCTCCAGGCGAATGTGCTCGCCGTAGTGCTCGATGGCCCCCTCGGCATCGCCCGCCTCGCGCAGCACCTCAGCCAGCTCCCAGTGCAGCTCGGGGTCCCACGGGTTGAGCTCAAGGGCGCGGCGCATCAAGGCGATGGCGTGCGCGCCCGGGCCGCGCTCGACCCATAAGCGGGCCTCCAGGGCAACGGCTTCCGCGCAGTAGGGATCGAGGTCAATGGCCCGCTTTGCGTGTTCGAGGGCCTCGTCCGCCTCCCCCCACGCCCGGGCCAGGCGCGCCGCCGCCACCCATGCCGCAGGTGAGCGTTCAGACGCTTCGAGCGCTTTGGCTACGGCGCCTTGGGCTTTCGGCCAGTCCGCCAGGCCAATGAACCCTTGCGCCAGGACGGCGAAGCCTTCCGCGTCGGCACGAGCGGCGATGGCCATGCGCGCCTCATCGACGGCCTGCTCGTAGCGGCCGGCGGCGCAGTGCAGCCGCGCCATCGCCAGACGCGCGGCCACTTCATAGTCCGAGCTTCGCGTGGCCTGTCGGAGCGTCTCGAGGGCCTCTCTCCCCTCGCCCTTGTCGGCCAGCAGGCGACCCATCTCCAGTAGCGCGGCCGCGTGGCCCGGGCGAGAGGCCAGCAGATCGGTCAGCGCACCCTCCGCCTCGTCCCATCGGCGCTGGCGCCGGAGCATGGCGGCCAGGCGCACGGCCGCCCAGGGAAAAGCCCCGTCCAGCTCCGCCACCTCGGCGAAGGCCCGTTCCGCGTCTTGCACGCGCCACATGGCGGCTGCCATGTCGCCGTAGGCCATCCTCAGGTCCACCCGGTCCGGCCTGAGGCGGGCGGCCCGCTCCAACACCCGCAGGGCCTCCTCGTGCTCGCCGGCCCGCCACAGCAGGTCGGCCAGACCGTGCGGGCTGCCCGGCTCGATCTTGAAGGCTCGGAGCAGGGCCTCTTCGGCCTCCTCCCTCTGACCCAGGGCTTCCAGCGCCATGCCGAGCTCCAGCCAGGGATCGGCGCCCTCCGCGCCGGCCTCGATAGCCTGCCGGAAGAACTCCGCCGCGCGCTCGTACTGGGCCTGACGCCAGAAGTGCCGGGCCGCCCAAAGCGGCGCCAGTTCAGCGCCGCGTGCAGGAACCGGATTGCCCTCCTTGCCGATGGCCGCGGCCTCCAGCAGCCTCTGCTCAGCGGCCTGCTCCCGGCCCAACTGGCACGCGACAAGGTAGCGTCCCAGCAAGTGGCAGCTCACCCGGCGGGGGTCGCTCAGGTCGCTCACACGCGCCTGCTCCAGAAAGTGGTGGGCATCCTTGGGACCGGTTCCGCGGGCGGCCAGCCACGCCTTCAGGGCATACGCCGGCCCGCTATCCGGTTTGCGTTCGACTGCCTTATCGACGCGCTTTTCGGCCTCCGCCCGGCGCCCGTCCGCCACCAACGCCATGGCCAGCCGGAGCAGCACGCCGTCCGGAGCGCCGGTCCACGCGTCCCCCAAGCGCTCGGCCGCCGGCGCCCACTGCCCCAGGCGGAAGAAGCACTCGCCCTCGAACTCCACCAGGGCTGCGGCTGGCGTGGCGCCCACTTGCGGATCGAGTGGCAGCAGGCACTCCAGCAACTCAAGCCACGGCTTGTCGGCGGCGCTCAGCTCTCCGCGCTCGGCCTTTGCCAGAAAAGCCAGGTCCTCCGGCAGGCGGTAGGGCAGCTCAAAGTCAGCCAGACGAATCCCGTCTTCCACGCCGTAGAGCAGGACGCGCAAGACCGGTCCACCGTCCTTCCCTTCGCCCGGCACGGGCAGCACTACCACGCCCGCGCCGGCGCGCCGGAGCCCCGCGAACCACCTCGCCTTGACCCTTTCCCGCCCCTCTGCCATGCGGGCTGCGGCCCCGCTGGCCGGGTGGGTTCGGGCATCTAGGCCCTCGGCCCGGAGGAAAAAGGCCATCAGGTCCGTGGCGTAGGCGGCCTCGGCACTCCGGGCGTCTCCGTTCACCGCCGCTACGACGCCCGGCCGCGTGCATAGGGGTTTCAGGCGGCCGGCCGCGCTTCGCACCGCGTCCCGCAGGGTCGGCGCGCCGCCCGGCGGGTCATCCGGCGCCGTGGCCGGGCCCGACGCCGCCCACAGGCACAGAAGCGCCGCGGCAGCTACGAGCACCTTCACAGGCCGCCGGCCCCCCGGGCGGGTTTTGACACGTTCAAGACCCATACCGTACAATTCTTAGTGATAAGCCGTCTTTTTGCAAAGGAAAGTCATGCCCCGGGAGAAGCTCGAGATCATTCTGGCCGACGCGGCGGGCTTCTGCATGGGCGTGCGGCGGGCCCTGAAGCTCGCGCTCGGCGCTACCCGCGATCCCCACTGCCCCCGCCCCATCGCGACGGAAGGACCGCTGATACACAACCCCCAGGTGCAGCAAGTCCTCGAGGCCGGCCGGGTTGGGGTGCTGGACGGGAAGGGGCCGGGAGATTCGGGCGATGAGCGCGGGCCGCAAGGGAGCCGGGCGGGCACTGTGGTCATACGCGCGCACGGCGTTGCTCCGGAGCGGGCCGAGGAGCTGCGCGGCAGCGGCACGCGCGTGATCGACGCCACTTGCCCCCACGTGCGCCAGCTCCAGAGGATTGCCACGCGGGTGGCGGAGCACGACGGCGGCGGGGGGGGCGTTGCGCCGCTGTTGGTCGTGGTGGGCGACCGCGGGCATGCCGAGGTCGAGGGCGTGCGGAGCCATGCCGCCGGGCGCGCGGTGGTGGTCAGTTCAATTGAGGACGTTGACCGGCTGGCGGACTCTGAGGGAGGGGAGGATCTGCATCGCGCGCCGATACTGGTAGTGGCTCAGACGACGCAGGACGAGGAGTCCTTCCGCCGGATCGCCGAGGAGCTGAAGCGGCGCTTTCCGCGCTGTGAGGTTTTCGACACGATCTGCCGTTCCACCAAGCTCCGGCAGGCCGAGGCCAGGGAGCTGGCGCTCCGGGTGGAGACGATGGTCGTGGTGGGGGGCTTCACAAGCGCCAACACGCGTCGGCTGGCCCAGATATGCGCCGATACCGGCACCCTGACGTGCCACGTCGAGACCGATGAGCAACTCGACCTGGAAAGCCTGCTGCGCTGCAAACGCATCGGCATCACGGCCGGCGCCTCGACCCCACACTGGATGATCCGCCGCGTCATCCACCGCCTGCGGAGCGAACACGCCCGCCGCCGCCGGCCCATCCTTCACCTGCTGCGAACGATTCTGCTGGCCCCGATCCGAGCGAACCTGTTCCTGGGCGGCGGCGCGGCGGCGATGGTATTTGTCAACTACCGCCTCATACCCCAGTCCCAGCTCCCTCAGCACCGGCTGGGCTTGTGCATGGCGCTGGCGTTGTTCTTTCTGCTGGGCCAGCACTTGCTGCACCAGTGCGCCCGGCGCGAGGCCCTGTACCTCACGGTGCCGGGGAAGGGCGATTTCTTCCGGGCCAACGCCCGCGCATTGCAGTTCGTCGGCGTGGGGTCGGGGGTGCTGGCCATCTTTCTGGCGCTGCTTCTGCCCGGTTGGGTCCCGTTCGCTCTGGTGGTTGCGGGCACGCTGGGAGGATGGTTCTACGCCCTGGAGCTCGGGCCGCATGAAGAGGCCCGCCGGCGTCTGCCCGGTGCTCGCTGGCTTGCCCTGGTGCCGGGGGGAAAGGAGTTGTTCGTGGGGCTGGCCTGGGCGGTGACCACGGCGCTGGCGCCGGCCCTGGCCGGCGCAGGACCGGATCCCGCCCGTTGGGGCGCGGTTGGGGCGGCGATGGCGTTCTGCTTCTTGCTGGGCAGTCACCGGATGTTGCTGACGGACCTGTTGGATTTCGAAGGCGACCAGCTGGTCGGCCGCGAGAACCTGGCCGTTGTGCTGGGAGAGACGGCCTGCAAACGCCTCATCCTGGGGCTGATGGGGGCTGAAGCGGTCCTGCTGCTGATGGGCGCGCTGGTGCTGGGCTGGACAATGGGGCTGGGTTTTGCTATGCTGATTCCGCTGGCGTATTGGGGCGTATGCTTCTTGCTCCTGCACAGAGGGAAGTTGCCGGAGGGCGAGCCGGCAGAAGTGATGATCGACGCGGTGTTCTACGGCTGCGGGCTAATGGCTTTGGCGGGATTTCTCATGCGCTAGCGCACCACGCGACAGCAAGCGGGAAAGGTACATGCCATGCCGGAAGATGAAGCGGCCCTGGAGGGTCTGGACGACTTCGAGGTCCTGGGCAAGATCGGGGAAGGCCCCCGGACGGTGGTCTACCGGGCTCGGTGGCAGGGACAGGACTGCGCCCTGAAGGTCCTGAAGGACGAGGCGTTGCCGAAGGACCAGGACCATCGCACGCGTCTGCTCCAGGTGCTCCAGCGCTTGCCTCAGGTCGAGCACGAGACCGTGGTCAAGGTCCTGAGCGTTGATGATCGCAAGGGCAGATTCCATGTCGCCATGGAGCTGATGACGCAGCCCTCGCTGGCCGACAAGCTGGCCTCCGGACTTCGGCTGACGGAGCGGGAAGTCGTCGTGCTTGGCAGGCAGATGGCCCAGGCCCTGGGGGCCGCCGGGGAGACCAATCTGCCGCACGGCGACCTGGTTCCGAGCAACATCTGGCCGCTAGGTGAGGGCAGGTACAAGGTCTCTGACTTCGCCATCAAGAAGTTCCTGAGCGAAGAGCCGCGAGACGGGGACCTGCAAGCCGGACGCCCTGGGGATGTCGGCTCCGAAGAACCCACCAGCGCCGAGGCTCTCCTGCGCAGCCGCAGCCACGGCGGCACCAGCGAGCACACGCAGAAGGACTTCGCCATGCTCGCCGGCCTGATGCTGGGCCTGCTGGGCGGCGAGGCGGCGGAGCAGGGCGAGGAGGAGGGCCTCGATGACTACCGCGAGCGGCTGCGGGAGCTGGTTAAGCCGCCCGTGCTACTGGAGATGAGCACGTATACGGCCAACGCGCTGCGTCAGATCCTCACGCCGGCCGCCTGTCGCGCGCCCAACGACATAGTCGTAGAGCTTGCGACAGCCATGGTCTTTCAGCGCAGGAGCCGGGACCTTGCCGACAAGACCGAGGATGGGGCCACGGAGGGCCTTCCCGCAGCGGAGGAGAAGGCGCCCGCTGCGGCTCCTGCGGGCCCTGACGAGACGGCGGCAGGCCGAGCGCCGGCCCCACTCCCGCCGCAAGCAGAGGCGGGGGAGGTCACCACCTTTTTCGTGTCGGACGAGGGTGGCGAGGGCCAGTTCTTCACGCTCGGCGAAGGCGAGCAGATCACCCTTGGGCGCGACCCTGACCAGAGCCGGTTCACCGTCGAAGACGCCTCGGCCTCCCGCAGGCACTGCACGATCAGTAGACAGGGCGGAGTCATCCTGCTCAGGGACGAGGGCAGCTCCAACGGAACGTTCGTGAACGGACAGCGCGTGCAGGAGATTCAGGTGAAGGCCGGGGACATCCTGCGCATCGGGCGCAGCCGCGTCTCCGTAGCCGTGCCCTTCGCGGCGGAAGAGTAGCTTCGCGCTCGCGACGGTGCCGGCCGGCCGCCTGCGCAGGGACCCACAATACTCAGCACTCGCCTACTCCGCCGAAGTAGCTTCGGCTACGAAGGCCGGAAGGACTAAGCATGAAGGTAGCAGTCGGTTCGGACCACCGCGGCAGGCACTATAAGGACATGGTCAAGGCGCAGCTCGAAAGGCTCGGCCATGCGGTTCTCGACATGGGCACGAACGGCGAGGAGTCGGTCGACTATCCCGA